>CALFMA010000596.1 GCA_937880065.1 uncultured Ruminococcus sp. | reverse complement strand
AGCAGATGACGTGCATAGCTGTTTTTTCTCAAAAGGGGTTTTTAGAGATGCCCTTAAGGGCGGATAATATCCGCCCCTGAAAAAATCAGTTGTTGTTAAGTTTTTCAATGTTATCAGCAGTTACTTCAACCTTGATAACGCTTTCCTTATCTGTGCTTACGTCCTGTGTGGGGAAGAAGCATACTGTGAAATTATTCTTATCGGGAGGAATGATAAATCCGCCGATAATACCTGATATTTCGCCCTTTGCTGTGAGTTTGAAAGGATTGGGAATGTAATTTTCCATATTATTCTGACCGTAAAGCTGTGTTCTTACGTCAAAATGAACTTCCTCGCCGTCGGGATAGAGAATGTAGAAGTTGTTGATGATATTAAGCTCATATTCCTTGTCTGTGTTATTTGTAATAACAGCGTCAAGGTACATATATCTGTTGCCCTCGTCATCAGTTTTGCCCGAATCAATAACCTTATTGAGTTTGAAAACAGTTTCATTACTCTCTTTTTCTTCCTCAATTCCTGCCATAATTTCAGTCTGTGCAAGTCCTTCCTGCTTTTTAGGAGCAGCTTCTGATGAGGAGTTATCTTTTCCGTTTGAGCATCCTGCCAGAGAAACAGCAGCTATAACAGCTGTAAGCATAAAGGATAAAATTCTATATTTTTTCATGTTTTTTCCTCCGATTTCAGCACGTCAGCCCGTGCTTTTTTCTATACATATTATATCACAGCAGTAACATATTGTCAAGAATATTTATATTTTTCACAGAAAATGAAATTTAAACGAATAAGCCGATACTAACAAAAAATGAGTGCATTTTTTTCAAAAATACTTGCAATTTCAATTTCAATATGTTAAAATAGGATTAAAGGATTATATCCTATTGATGGGACAGATAACTCGTGAATATTTTATACGCAGAATAAAAGTCAAAAGTTTAGGAAGAAAAGTGCAGTAATACTTTGTGTATTGCAAGCTTTTCTGACGACAAGTTTTGGCTTTTAGGCAAGTAGAAAAATTCAAGAGTTAGTTGGTACATCAATAATACTAATATGGAGGTATATAGACTATGGCATATGTAATTTCTGATGAGTGCGTAGGCTGCGGTGCTTGTGAGGCTGAGTGCCCTGTAAGCGCTATTTCCGAGAGCGATGGAAAGTACGTTATCGACGCTGATACTTGTGTTGATTGCGGTGCTTGTGCAGGTACTTGCCCTGTTGGTGCTCCTAACGCTCAGTAATTTACGCATAATTACGCATAATGAAGGCTGCTTTCGGGCAGCCTTTTTTCTTTTTAAAAGTGGTTACACTATTAGCCAATAGGTGCGGTAAATATTGCGATATACCGTCAATTTGTGTAGAGACACGGCTCGCCGTGTCCCTACAAATTATATCATCATCGCACAAAAAATGGACGGCAGAAAAATCCCACCGTCCATAATTCTTAATTCTTAATTCTGAATTCTTAATTGCTAATGGCTAACAGCTTATAGCTTAACAAATAATTACGCATTATTTTTCATATATTCGTCCATAGCCGCAGCTGCTTTTTTTCCTGCACCCATAGCAAGTATAACCGTAGCCGCACCTGTTACGGCATCGCCGCCTGCATACACGCCCTCACGGGAAGTAAGTCCGTCCTCATCAGCGATAATTCCGCCCCACTTCTGTGTATCAAGTCCCTTTGTAGTCGTTCTTATAAGGGGATTTGGCGAAGTTCCGATTGACATAATAACGCAATCAGCCTCAATTTCCGTAAACTCGCCCTCAATGGGAACAGTCTTTGCTCTGCCCCTCTCGTCAGGCTCGGTAAGCTTCATTTTTTCGCAGATTATACTCTTTGCCCAGCCGTTTTCCGTTGAAGTAATCTCCACGGGATTTGTGAGAAATGCAAATTTTATGCCCTCCTCCTTAGCGTGTTCAAGTTCCTCTGCACGGGCAGGAAGTTCCTTTTCTGTACGTCTGTACACAATTGTAACATCTGCACCAAGTCGCTTTGCACATCTTGCGGCATCCATAGCAACATTTCCGCCGCCTACTACTACAGCCTTTTCTCCTGCATTTATGGGAGTTGCGGAATCAGGCTTGTATGCTTTCATAAGATTAATTCTTGTGAGAAATTCATTTGCGGAATAAACTCCGTTGAGATTTTCTCCCTTGATATTCATAAATCGTGGAAGTCCTGCACCTGTGCCGATAAACACAGTTTCAAAGCCCTCCTCGTCAATCAGCTCATCAATTGAAACAGTTTTTCCCACAACGGTATTTGTTTCAATTTTAACGCCGAGAGCCTTTAATCCCTCGATTTCCTGCTGTACAATGGATTTGGGAAGTCTGAATTCAGGGATACCATAAGAAAGAACTCCCCCTGCAACGTGCAGAGCCTCGAAAATTGTTACGTCATATCCCATTTTTGCCAAATCTCCTGCACAGGCAAGACTTGACGGACCTGAGCCGATAATCGCTGCCTTATGACCATTAGGCACAGGCTTTTCAATTTCTTTATCAGCAAGGGCATTATGTCTGTCGGCAACATATCTTTCAAGTCGTCCGATAGCCACAGGTTCGCCCTTAATTCCTCTTACGCACTTGCTTTCGCATTGTGTTTCCTGTGGGCATACTCTGCCGCATACAGCAGGAAGTGAACTTGACTTGGCAATAATTTTATACGCCTCCTCAAATCTTCCCTCTGCTACTTCCGCAATAAATGCAGGAATGTCAATCTGTACGGGACAGCCTGTCACGCAGGGCTTATTCTTGCAGTTGAGGCATCTTTTAGCCTCGTCAATAGCCTGCTCCTCGGTATATCCTAAAGCAACCTCGTCGAAATTCTTGTTTCTCACATCAGGGGCTTGTTCGGGCATTTTATTTTTTTGTAAAGACATATTCGGCATATCATTCTACCCCCTTGAAAAGATTGCAGGTATCCTCGTGAGCCTTACGCTCAAAGGATTTATAGCCTGAACTTCTTGCAATGGCTTCGTCAAAATCTATGAGATGACCGTCAAATTCAGGGCCGTCAACACAGGCGAATTTTGTTTCTCCGCCAACTGTAAGACGACAGCCGCCGCACATACCTGTACCGTCAATCATAACGGGATTCATTGACGCAACGGTTGGAATATTATACTCCTTTGTAAGCTGACAGACGAATTTCATCATAATGATAGGGCCTATAGTTATAACTCTGTCATACTTTTCGCCGCTTTCAATAAGATTTCTGAGGGCATCGGTAACAAGTCCCTTTTCGCCCACAGAGCCGTCATCTGACATAATCACAAGCTTGGAAGAAGCTGCCTTGAATTCATCTTCAAGGATTAAAAGCTCCTTATTTCTGAAACCAACTACAGCGTGAACCTCAACTCCCATTTCGTGGAGTTTTTTTGCCACGGGATAGGCAATTGCACAGCCTACTCCGCCGCCTACCACAGCAACTTTTTTCAAGCCTGCTGTTTCGGTAGCTTTACCGAGAGGGCCTGTGAAATCGCTGAGGAAATCCCCCACGTTCATATGATTGAGTTTTTCCGTAGTAGCTCCTACAATCTGGAATATAATAGACACCGTACCCTTTTCACGGTCATAATCCGCAATAGTAAGGGGAATTCGCTCGCCCTCGCTGTCTGTGCGGAGAATTATGAACTGCCCAGGCTCTGCCTTTTTGGCAACTCTTGGAGCATTTATCTTCATCATAGTGACAAAGGGATTAAGTTTTTTCTTTTCGAGAATTTCAAACATATCTCATACCATCCATTGCTAAAGTAGTAAATAAATATCATCATCGCCATTGATGTGATATATTGTAGGGGGCAATGCCTACAAATCGGATTACATTTTATCCTTTTCGGTTATGGGGCGGATTACCTTGCAGGGATTACCTGCCGCAACCACTCCCGAGGGAATATGGTCAACACCGACTGAACCGCCGCCGATAACAGTATTATCGCCGATTGTAACCCCTGGCATAACGCAGACATTACCGCCAAACCATACATTGCTGCCTACCTTGATAGGCTTTGAATATTCAAGTCCGCTGTTACGCTGTTCAGCGTCAATAGGATGTTCTGCCGCATAAAAACCGCAGTTGGGGCCAATGAATACATTATCGCCGAAAATAACGTCTGCACAGTCGAGAATAACGAGGTTGTGGTTAGCGTAGAAATTATCCCCGATTACAATGTTATAGCCGTAATCGCAGAAGAAATTTGGTTCAATCCACGTATTTTCGCCTTTTAGTGCAAGAAGTCTGTCGAGTAAGCGTTCTCTTTTCTGATAGTCGTTATAGGTGATAGCATTGTACTCCATACAGAGCTTTTTTGCATTTGCCCTATCTTTCATAAGCTCCTTATCGTTTCCGAAGTAAAGCTCACCTGCTTGTTGTTTTTCCTTTTCAGTCATTTTAAACCCTCCTTGTTTTTAATTATAAATTATGAATTAAGAATTAAGAGTTGTCGCCTTAATCCCTAATTTGTTACGTTAATGTGCGTTTTGGCATTAACCAAGATTTCCATAAAAAGAATCGCTAAACAAAACAATACTAATTATAAAAAAAGTCATTACTGCTATAAGCGAAAAAATAGGAATTGTATTAAGAATCTGCCATGCATCACTTTTATATCGTTCTATATCGTAAAATTCCTCAGGATTTTTGGGATTTATAAGGATTTCACGACTTTCCCCCTCCATGATAGGGGTTATGCTGTAGTAATTATCATACAGGATATGTTTAGTACCGTAATAATCAAGTTCGTATACCGGACAAAACAGCATATTTCCTTTTTTTTGCCTATAGTTTTGTTTCAGACCAAATTCGTATATTCTGCGTTTTTGTGCGTGAACACGCCGTGGAATTACGTTAATATTTTCTTTTATTAAATCACACCTATCTCTTTCATTCGGCTTAACACATATTGCCGTTACTTTTTCTGTACAGGCTTGTTTCAGCGGCTTCATCTTACGAAGCAATTGTATCAACGTATTTGTATTTCTGATAAATTCCAATATAAGATAAAGCAGGAGTATCAGGAAAAGGTCGATACAAATCGGAAGCGGATTGCCGAACATAATAGGAATAGAAGAAACCATAAAACTAATGTATCCTATAAGAGCATAAAGCGGATCCTTATCTATGTTTACAGCACAAAAGCTTAATCCGAATAAAATTGCACCCATTGCAAATATAGTTTCTGCTCCGAAAGTAATTTTTCTGCAAAGGAACAAGACTATCATTACCAAAATCGGAATCAGAGTAATAAGTGCAATGATTTTATCACGTTTTTCTCGTTTTTTTCTAAAGGCTTCATACTCTTTAGCCCATTCCCCTGTTTCTTCCTCGTGCTTTTTATCTTCCTCATATTGTTTCAGCAAAGCCTCATATTCGGCTCTGTAATCTCTTTCATTATCCATTTTAACCCCTTTTATCATATAATTAAGAATTATGAATTAAGAATGCAGAATTGCAATATAAAATTCTTAATTAGATAATCAGCATTTGCTTCCCTTTGCACCAAAGCTGCCGCCCATTGAGAGAATGTTGCTGTCGAATGTATAATTTATCTTCTCTGCCTGTCTGTGACGCTTTAATGCAAGCTGAATCATTCTTTCAAGAAGTTCGGGATATTTAACACCCTTTGGCTCCCAGAGATAGAATGCAAGTGAACCTGGGATTGTGTTGATTTCGTTGATATATATCTTATCTGTTGCCATATCAATCATAAAGTCGATACGTGTAACGCCGTTACAGCCAAGGCTGCGGAAAGCGTCAACTGCAAGTGTGCGGATTGTTTCCTCCTGTTCGGGAGAAATATCAGCAGGAATCTTTCTTTTCAGCGATGCCATACCCTTACTTCCGCCTGATTTACCGCCGCCTACGTATTTCTGCTCAAAGCTGAGGATATCCTCATCACTTGCCTGAACAGGTTCTTCACAAACGGAAGCCTCTGCGGATTCGCTGTCACCGAGAACGGAGCAGTTGATTTCTTTAAGCTGAACAACAGCTGGCTCAACAAGTATTCTGTCGGAGAATGCAAAAGCGTCCTCCATAGACTTAATAAGTCCGCTTCTGTCCTTAGCCTTTGAAATTCCAACGCTTGAACCGAGGTTGATAGGCTTTACGATTACAGGGTAGCCGAACTTCTTTTCAACCTCGTCTGCACATTCTTCAATGCGGTCAAGGTCAAATGCAGCAAATCGACAGCAGTCAAGAACAGGGAATCCTGCCTCTTTGAGTAAAATTTTCATAACATACTTATCCATACCAACTGCTGACGCAAGAACGTCACAGCCTACATATGGCAGGTCGAGAGTCTGCAAATAGCCCTGCAATGCACCATCCTCCACGTTTGTACCGTGTACAATGGGGAATGCAATGTCAATATCTGAAATTAAATTTGAACCGAATTTCTTCATCTTCTGGCGGATAAGCTGAACTTTTCCCTCGCTGCGGACGAATACACACTCTGTACATTCCTTTAAAAGTGCAGGAATATCCTTATAGTTATTGATGTCCATAAGCTTTTCGCCTGTGTAGAATTCGCTCTTTTTTGTCATATAAACGGGAACGATGTTATACTTTTCCTTGTTCATACTTGCCATAGCCTGAACTGCGGAAATTACGGATACCTCGTGTTCTACGCTTCTGCCTCCGAAAAGGACTGCAAGATTAATTTTCATATGTGTTATCTCCTTTTTTCTTTTGGATTTTATCAATAGTTATCAGGCAAGTCGTTTTCAAGAAGAACGATTTTTTTCTTGTCTGTAGTGTATGCGTTTACTTTTGCAAGTGCGTCATTGAGGGAGTCGGCTACATAAACCTTTGACATATCATAGCCGCTGTCCTTAATGCCGTTGTAAATTGGCTCTGTCTGCTTTTTGCCTACGAGAACGATATAGTCGCAGGCTTTTGAAGCCTCCTGTCCGAATTCGTAGTTCAATTCCTCCTGCTTTGCACCAAGTTCAACCATACCTGGAGTTACGAGAATTCGGCAGGCATCGAATAATCCAAGAACAGCAAGTGCCGCACGGCATCCGCTGGGATTTGAGTTGTAAGCATCGTCAATTATTGTGACATTGCCCTTATCGGAAAGCTGAAGTCTGTGAGGCACACCTTCAAGCTTTCTTACCTGACCGCGAAGGTCTTTAAGCTGAATACCCATCTTATGGCTGATTGCAATTGCACCAACAATATTGAGAACATTGTGTCTGCCGATAAGCCTTGTTGAAAATTCCTCTGTCTCACCGTCGAACTCAGAATCATCAAGATCAGCAAGCACCTTTGCGGTGTCCTCATCGAAATCATCAAGGAAGGAAAGATTATCATATTCCTCTTCCTGGAACTCACTCTGAGTTTCTACTTCGCTGTTGGCATCACCGGCTGCTGCAGTTGCTTCTTCAATCATTTCCGCCTGAATCTCTTTCTTCTCTTCAGGACTGATCTTAACTTTGCTCAGATCCCGTATGGTGGCTGTCACGATGCCTTTGCGACCTCTGTAATAGTCCAGAAGTGCAGATGCGGCTTCAGCGTCCTGTCCGTTCTGATGCAGGGCCTTGACATTTTCCATTCCGCTTCTGTCCAGGTCTATGAGGTCAAATACCTCAGGACGAAGTTCCGGTGTCTGAGAATAAGCCATAGCGACCACAAACATGGCCGCTATGATTGAAAGCGTTCTCTTCATATGATATTAGAGATTCTTATATTCTATACCTTTTACATTCATGTATCTCTGAAGACCCTCAAGATAGTAGTAATCAGCGTAGTTCAGAGGTACATCTATTTCTGAACCGTGTGCGAGAGATCCGGTAGAGTGCATCAGGACGAATCCCTGATTTTCACCCTCTGCAGCGAGGTAAGCTTCGCTTGAGAGGCTCTTGAGAATCTTCTCAGCATGTGCGAAATAGCGTTCTCCGTCTTCAACGAATGTGCTGAGTTCGATGAGTCCGCATGCGGCAACGGCAGCGGCAGATGCATCGCGAGGAGTATCCTCACCAGCAGGTGCGTCGAAATCCCAGTAAGGGATAGCATCTTCGGTGCTTGTTCTTGCGATGAACATGTCTGCAATGGCCTTTGCGTGGTTGAGATATGCTTCGTCCG
>CALFMA010000595.1 GCA_937880065.1 uncultured Ruminococcus sp. | reverse complement strand
TTCCTGTGGGTGTGGCTTTTGATAATGGAATCAAAGAGATTAGTGCGGATGATTACGAAAATACCTTTGAATATCAGGAAGATATTTACAAATCTCTGACAGACGATGAGGGCTTGTTTGAAAAGGCTGTACTGGAGATCATTGAACAGTCCATTGCAACGGATGAGGATTTGCAAACGTTTCAGAAACGTACAATTTGCTTGTATCCATGTTGAAGTTGTTTTCAGCATTTGCTACAGCCTCACGGAGATTTTTTCTGAACCAGCCGCCGTAGAAAATGTTATCGCCTAAAATCATTGCACATGAGTCATCGCCAATGAATTCCTCACCGATAAGGAATGCCTGTGCAAGTCCGTCGGGACTGGGCTGAACAGCATATGAAAGATTAATTCCCATGCTGCTGCCGTCACCTAAAAGCTCCTTGAAACGTGGTGTATCCGTAGGTGTAGAAATAATCAGAATATCACGTATTCCTGCAAGCATAAGGGTTGAAAGCGGATAAAAAATCATTGGCTTGTCGTATACAGGCAAAAGCTGCTTTGATGTAACCTTTGTAAGCGGATAAAGTCTTGTACCGGAACCTCCGGCGAGAATAATTCCTTTCATTTCATAACCTCCTCGGATTGGGATTTACTTTAAAATAATATCACAAATTCTATCAACATCTTCTGCTGTAAGGTCTGCATAAAGGGGCAGAGTGAGAACTCTGTCAGCGATATATGCGGCAACGGGAGTTTTTTCAGTTCCTGCTGTGGGGTAATCCTTATAGCATTCAAAGCTGTTTGTCAATGGGAAGAAATATTTTCTTGCAATGATGTCATTTTCTGCAAGTTTTGCAAAAACATCATCTCTTGTGTATTTGTAGCCGTCAAAAACTACAGGGAAATAGGCATAATTTGACTGTACACCCTCCTGTTCGGGACAGATTTTAATTCCCTCAACTCCCGAAAGACGCTTACGGTACTGCTCTACAGCTGCCTTACGCTTTTCAATTTCGCCGTCAAGGTGGCGGAGATTGCATATACCCATAGCTGCCTGAAACTCGTTCATTTTGGCATTTCCGCCAACATAGCGGACAGACTCAGGACCACAGATACCAAAATTGCGAATATCATTAAGCAGCTGAACAAGAGAATCATCTGCAAATGTTACTGCACCGCCCTCAATTGTGTTGAACACCTTTGTAGCGTGGAAACTGAACATTGAAGCATAGCCGAAATTAGCCGCACTAACGCCGTTTTTCACTACGCCGAAAGCGTGAGCAGCATCATATATAACTTTGAGATTATGTTTCTTTGCAATTGCGTCAATTGCCTCTGTATCGCAGATATTTCCGTAAACGTGAACGGGAACTATAGCAACTGTTTTATCTGTGATAAGCGACTCAATCTTAGTTACGTCAATTGTATAATCAACATCATTTACATCGCAGAAAACAGGCACATAGCCGCTTCTTACGATTGCATGAGTAGTTGAAGCAAATGTAAAGGGAGTCGTGATTATCTCGCTGCCCTTGGGGAAATTTATTGCCTGAAAGATATTTTCAAGAGCAAGATGTCCGTTTGTATAAAGAGAAACATGGGGAACATTGAGATACTTTTCAAGGTCAGCCTGTAACTGACGGTGCTTTGCTCCCATATTTGTAAGCCAGCGGCTTTCCCATAAATCCTTGATTTCCTCGCAGTATTCCTCATATGAGGGCATTGAGGAACGAGTTACGTTAATTTTACTCATTATAGCTCCTTACTTTCCAAAACAATTTCTGACAACTGCAATAATTACGTCCTGCTGCTCAGGAGTCATTTTATTGTCGCTTGGCAGACAAAGACCTCTTTCAAAAATATCAGTTCCCACATCGGAGAAATTGCCGTCAATATAGGCATTTGTCTTAGCTCTGCCGCTTCCGAGAGCAGTAATAAAATCATTTCTTCTGAAAATAGGCTGTGAATGCATAGGCTTCCACACAGGTCGTCCCTCTGCATTAAGAGCAGAAATAGCTTCGAGAATTTCTGTAGGGCAGCTCTTGCCGTCCTCACTTATATAAAGTGCCTCGGAGTCGCTTCTCACCTGACGGCACATTGCTTCTTTATCAATAATTATACAGCTGAGCCAGTAGTTAGGTTCGCTGTTTTCAGCATCAAATGGATTCATTTTTACGGGTAAATCCTTGAAACCCTCTTTGTAGCGTTCGAAAATAGCTTTTTTCTGTGAAATGTGTTCTTCAAGATAAGGAATCTGTCCTCTTACAACACCTGCAATTACATTTGACATTCTGTAATTGTAGCCGATTTCCTCATGCTGATACCATGAAGCAGCTTCACGGCTCTGTGTAGACCATTTTCTCACCTTTTCAGCATCTGCAAGAGATTCTGTAAGGAACATACCGCCTGATGAACCTGTAATAATCTTGTTTCCATTAAAGGAAATAGCACTGTAGTCGCCGAATTTTCCTGTCTGAACACCTTTATAGGAAGCACCGAGAGATTCAGCTGCATCTTCTAAAAGAAGTGCATTGTGTTTAGCACAGATAGCCTTTATTTCGTCAATTTTTCCCGGAACACCGTAAAGATGAACAAGAACCACAAGACGAACATCGGGATAAATTTCAAAGGCTTTTTCAAGTGCCGCAGGGTCCATATTCCACGTATCGTACTCAGTATCAATAAATACAGGCTCACCGCCCTCATAACAAATGGGATTAACGGTAGCACTAAAAGTTACATCGGAGCAAAAAACCTTATGTCCACGGAGAGCACCCTCCCCTGCTTTAGGAATACCGTACAATTTTTCACCTGCAAGCTTAACGCAGAGGTGAAGTGCCGCTGTACCCGAAGCAAGAGCAACGGAATGTTTACATCCGACCTTTTCGGCAATCAAAGCTTCAACATTGTTGATATTCTTACCTACAGTTGACATCCAGTTTGTGGTGTATGCCTCATTGACATACTCAATTTCTTCACCGTGCATAGTTGGAGAAGAAAGCCATATTTTTTCTTCAAAAGGTTTAAACTCCACATTAATTCTCCTTAATTCAAATTAAAAAAATTCAATAATTCCTGAAAATACTAATTATCTCCAAAAACATCAATGTCTAAAAAACATATTACTTTTATTATATCACTATGAAAAATAAAAGTCAATAAGAATTCTTGATTTTAACATTATAACACAAAAATTCAATTACAATTTTCCGCTTTTAGCAAATTGCAATATTAACATCTGTTGAAATACAGCACATCTACCAATCTTTCTTAAAATCGTGCTGTTTTTTTAATTTTTCCCTGAA
>CALFMA010000594.1 GCA_937880065.1 uncultured Ruminococcus sp. | reverse complement strand
GCAGCACAAAGTCCCGATACTGTAAAGGCTGTCCGTTTGTATATAGCAGAACGGCGTTTTCTTGCGGCAAGGATTTCATCGCCACGACGCATTATTTCTTCTGCGCTTTTTCTGTAGTTATCCATTCTGCTCCCCCTTTTCCAATTCAGATTTCAGGGCATTTTTTGCTCTGTACAGCAAATCGGCAATTTGCTTTGTAGTTTTGCCCATAATCCGGGCTGTTTCTGCATTGGTCATATCCTCAAAATAGACCAGATATAACACGTGGGCATATTCCTTTTTGAGATTTCTTATCGCATGACGAACACGGAGTTTTTCCTCGCTCTGTATGTAATTTTCCTCAATATCCACTTCGTCGCACAGATAGAAATAGTCCTCTATAGGCATATTCTTGTGCTTTCTGTATTTTTTCAGATAGTTCAGGGCAGTATTTTTCCCAATGGTATAGAGCCATGTTTTGAAAGAATGAGAAGCCTTATATTTCGGCTTGTCAACATATAGTTTCAGAAAGGTTTCGTCGGCAGCCTCCTCAGCGATGTGAATATCGTTTGTAAGGCAGTCGAGGAACATTACAAGTCCGTCCTTGTAATCTTTAACAATCTGAACAAAACCCTCTCGGTCATCATTAAGGAAACGGAGGTAGCTACTTGCACCGTTATCCATATGAGCCTCCTTAATAAGTTTAGTGATATTATCGGGCGTTGTTTCATCCTTCTATATATTAAACAACTTTCCCCCCTCAATTATCGCAGTCAAAATCGCAAAAAATATATATTTTTTTATTTTAACCAAGGAATACCGCAGATAAGCAACGGTATTGTTATTATGTCAACGAATTGGAGAGGTAATATCCTTTTTTATTATAACAAAAGCGCATATAAAAGTCAACAATTAAATGCGTTTAATAAAAAGGCGGCAGGAATTTCCCACCGCCATAGTATTAATTAAACTTCAAGGTATATGCCATATAAATCATTTGAATAACAATTGCTGTAAGGAATGGCAGGGAACTTGTAGCAACAGCTCTGCCACGTCTGTGCTGCTGTGGTGTAGGGGCAGGGAGTCTGTTTCCGTCAGAACGGAATACAAGAAGTAAAATCATTCCCAGAAGTGCCAGCACCATTAATACAAGCGTTGAAATAAACGACGCAGAACTGCTGATATCAGATATAAGTCCTGTTACAGTTGACAGCGTATTGATAAACATATGAACTATTATTGCAGGTATAATTGAATTGTGCTTCATTGTAATCTGTGCAAGGAATATTCCGAGAACAAAGGCAAGTATGAATTGTGCAATATTGCCGTGAGCCAAGCCGAAGAAAAACGCTGTGGCAAATATTCCGAAACGCTGATTTGCCCTTGAAAAGACTTTCAGCAGCATTCCACGGTAAAGCAGTTCCTCTGTAAGGGGAGCGATTATGCAGGAGTAAATATAACCCACCGCCAAAGCAACGGGAGTTTCGCCTAAACCCTCTTGGTCCGCAAAGGCTGTCATTCCGAATTTATTGAGTATTGTTTCGGCAATACTTCCCATATACGCAGAACCAAGCCACAAAAGCAGCGCAATTATGCAGTACTGCAAGCCGTTTCCAAAGGAAAAATCACGGGTTTTTATTATTGAGGTAGTTTTAATTCCTGCCCAGTTCATACCGATTTTTGCAATCATTACATTGCAGAACAGGAAAACAAGCATATTTATGCCAACAAGTATTGACGAGCCGTACATATAGTCAAATACGCCTGTATCCTCGCCGTGGATAATGGTAATTATGCTTTCGATACCCATTCTCAGGAATATAGACATAACAATTGACGCTATGAACTGGAAAATCATACACCAGCCGCCGATAGAATACTGTCGGCGAAGATTTCTGAATTCCACATCATCAATTTCCACGGGAATTTTATATCCGGGTTCGCCTAAACGTGGCTGAATTTCGGAGTAATCTCCGCTGTATTTCTTGTAATCCGTAGGATTATCAAAGGGGTTTTTCTTTTCGGAAGTGATATTTTTCAGAAGTTCTCTGTTTTTCTTGTTAAGCAGTTTATCTTTTTCTGCAATGGTTGCTTTTAAGTCGCAGATTTCACGGACATAGCCCGTAACTTCGGCTCTATGTTCTTCTGAAGTGATGTATTCGTCCATTTTGTGTTTGTTTCTCCTTTTTAGTATATTTAGAGATGCTCTTTATATTTTACCACAATTTTATCAATTTGTAAAGAGGGTTTGTATAATTCGTAATTCATAATTGTTATGATACAATAGATAGTTGACAGAAAGAATAGAAAAACAACTCCAAATATG
>CALFMA010000593.1 GCA_937880065.1 uncultured Ruminococcus sp. | reverse complement strand
GGAAAGCACCATCATAACAACAGGTGCGCCTATGGGAAAGATGTGATAAAGCTCTTCCGTCACCATTTCCTCACCGAAAATGTTACCGTAAAGTCTCAGTGCAAGTGATGCCGGCTTAATGAACTCATCGAGCACAAGAAGCGGAAGCATAAAAAACATGGGCATCACAAAGCGCTTGAAATAATGCTTCTTATTATGGCGAAAACCTGAAATCTGCAAAAACAGAAATGTCAGTATGCCGAGACCCGCTGTAACAGAAAGCGACGCCGTCGGCGCCTTAACATAATCCGTAAGTCCCACACCGGGAATAAGACCTGAATAGTTTGAGAAAATAATGAAAATGAAAAGAGAGGCAAGGAAGGTAAAATATTTTCTTGCTTTCTTTTTGCCGAGAATATCCGTAAAAAAATTATCAAGATATTCAACGCCGGTTTCAACTATATTTTGGAATTTGCCTGGTCGCTCCTTAAGATTAAGTTTAACAATAAAAGAAACGAGAGCGAGCACACCGAGAATTATCCACATTGTAACAACTTCACCTGTCACATCTAATACCCCGAAGAGTTTAATGATTACCTCAGATTTTTCACCCATCGGTACCAGCCCCCTTTTCTTTTTTGTCACTCACTGCCGAACCGTTGATAACAAGCAACTTTTTTGTGAAGAAAAGCATCGGAAC
The DNA here is from genome assembly GCA_937880065.1 of uncultured Ruminococcus sp. The sequence continues at coordinate 1,997 of CALFMA010000593.1, read as the reverse complement.
AGTCATACCGATAACAGCACCCACCAAAAGATAGATCGGATCTGCAAGTTGAGTTTTGGTACCGATAAGATAAACCAGAGCAAGAAATCCTACCTGCAGAATCTGCCTTCCCACAGTAACAAGCGAGTATTTTTCAGGAGCTTTTATGAGCATTTTTTTTGAAAAAAGGTAATTGACAAAAGCAATTCCCAGACCTAAAGCCATTGCTACCGCAGCTCCTATAATATTGTGATACATTTAATCACCAGCTTCTCACTATTTTTTAATGTTATTATAGCACTTTACTCTCTTTTTGCAATAGTCAATTTTTACTTTTTTGTAAGGTTGTTTTCAGCACTTTTTCGTCATTAGTTCTGCATAAATTAATCATTATGAACATTCTATAGCATTATTGTGAAAACTATGTGATAGGATAAATTTTTAATTTGGATGGGTACGCGAAGCATTGTATATCATCAAGCCGACAGTGATACACACCTACGGTGCGATGAGATACAACAACATCAAGCCGTTGTTGATGATATGCACGCTGACGCGTGATGATATGCCAAGCCTGTCGGCTTGGATAAAAAAATTCCTGTTCCGAAGAACAGGAATTTTTTGTGTTTACAACTTGTTTTTGTCAAAAATTGAAATCACTCAAAACAGCCCGATAAATTGGAATTTGTCAATCAGAAAACACCGTTATTATATTTTTTCTGCACGCAAAAAATGCAGATAAATCCGATTATTAATCCAACAATTAATACTGCAACCGCAACCAATGTAATCTTTTCCGAATCTCCCAGCAGACTTACTATTCCGCTAAGCAAAAGTGCCGTTGAGATAACAAACATAGCTTTTCCGAAAGATTTTCCATATGCGGATTTATCGGTAACGTTTGTTTGATGATAATCATGAATCAAATTGGTTTTTCCCCGATATATTGCAACACCTATCACAACAAAAAGTACCGCTGTCAAAAACATAATTATCGAATATGTAATCATAATATTACCTCTGTAAATTGGAATTTATTTCTTTTTCAATTCAGCAATTGCTGCATAGTGCAAGACATCAAACTCGTTAGGTGCAATTTTTTCTAACAGGGTCAGATGTTCTTGTTCCCAGCTTTTGATTTCAGTTTGTGTAAGAGATGCGCCCACTCCACGACATGCCTTCATTCTTCCGTGCCAGCTTTCACGTGTGAAATGTACATTTAACGTGTATTCCTCGTGATACGCATATTCAAAATTTTCTATATAGCAGTCAGGAATGTGTATCGGATGCTTGGTTTCACCGGCGCCGCTCCAATTCGGACTGTACTTAAGCACCAGTTTCTCACTTGCACCCGCAATTTTATCCTCGAAAGGTAGCCATGCCATATAGAGAACAACAATTCGACCATTCAGTTTTAACATACGGTAAAGCTTCGGCATAATTTTTTCGTGATCGAAATACCAAAAGCATTGGCAAGCTGTAATCACATCAAAGGAGTCATCGGAAAAATCCAGCGCCTCAGCCGACATAGCGTAATAGTCAATATCCATACCTGCGGACAATTTCTTTGCCTGCTCAATTTGATTTTCCGAAATATCCGTTCCTGTCCATTTTGCACCGTAACGATACATATTCCTTGGGATAACACCTGTTCCCGTTCCTATGTCAAGCACCCTTTGTCCGTTCAAACAAAGATTTCGATTTATAATTTTATCGTAAAATTCTTGCGGATAAATATCGCGGTATTTGGCATAGTCAACTGATGTTTTTCCCCAGTCAAAGGCTTTTCCGCCATCTATCTTTTTATCTATGATTTCCATTGATTTCACCATTACAAATTCTTATTTACAAAACTGATTATAGCACACATCATCTGAAATTACAATCGGGTGCAGAATAAGAAATCAATGCGAGGCATTGTATATCATCAATTCTGCAGGAATTGCATATCATCAAAACGAAGTTTTGTATATCATCATTGCGAAAGTTTTTGATACACGCTAAAGCGTGATGATATA
>CALFMA010000592.1 GCA_937880065.1 uncultured Ruminococcus sp. | reverse complement strand
TCTGCTTTTTCGAATACCCGCTATTTTACCGAAAGGATCAGATGTATGGCAAAATATATTACCCGCCCCAACGGTACGGAAGATATTACCCCGAAAAATATCCACAAATGGCTTACGGTCGAGAAAATTGTCCGTGAGACTGCCGAGAAATTCGGATTCTCCGAAATTCGTGTTCCGACCTTCGAAACAACCGAGCTCTTCCAGCGTTCGGTCGGCGAAACAACAGATGTCGTCCAGAAGGAAATGTACTCGGTTACCGCAAAGGAAACTGTCTTTACACTCCGTCCGGAGGGAACTGCCGGTACCATCCGCGCTATGCTCCAAAACGGAATGCTCTCCGAAGCGCTCCCTCAGAAAGTCTTCTATATCCTCTCCTGTTTCCGCCACGAACGCCCGCAGGCCGGAAGACTTCGTGAATTCCATCAGTTCGGTATCGAAATGGCCGGTTCTTCTTCACCATATGCCGACGCGGAAGTCATTTTACTCGCCAAAAATGTCCTCGATACCTGCGGACTCAAGAATATCATCCTCCATATCAACAGCATCGGATGTCCGGAATGCCGCGCAAAATACTATGACGCTCTCAAAGCCTATTTTGCCAACGCAACCGATCAGCTCTGTGAAACCTGTCTCGGACGCCTCGAACGCAACCCGATGCGCATCCTTGACTGCAAAAGTCCCATCTGTCAGGAAATTGCAAAGGATGCTCCGCTTATTCTCGATTATCTTTGCGAGGATTGCGGCAATCACTTTGAAAGCCTTAAATCCTATCTCACAAAGCTTGGTATAGAATACAAAGTTAATCCTAAAATTGTTCGTGGACTTGATTATTATACAAAAACTGTTTTTGAATTTGTTGCAACTGAAATCGGCGCACAGGGTACTGTATGCGGCGGCGGACGTTATGACGGACTTATTGAACAGCTTGGCGGACAGCATACACCTGCTCTCGGCTTCGGTATGGGTATTGAAAGACTTCTTCTTGTTATGGACAAGCAGAATTGCGATTATCTCGTACCTAAAAAGTGCGATATTTATTTTGCAACAATGGGCGATGCTGCTCTTGAAAAGGCTATGGAACTTTCAAAGGCTCTCCGTGAATACGGCTATTTTGCAGAATATGATATGATGGGCAGAGGCTTAAAGGCACAGATGAAATATGCTAATAAAATCGGTGCTGCATTTACTGTTGTTCTCGGAGATAACGAGCTTGAACAGAGCAAGGCTAAGCTTAAAGAAATGGAAAAGGGCGATGAAACAGAAATTGCTCTTGATGATAAATTTGCAGTAGTATTTGAAGAAATCTACTTTAATAAAATCATGGATGTTATGGAGGGAGAAGCCGGCGACGGTAATCTCTTCTCATTCATGGGAGGAGAGAAATAATATGGCTGATAATATGAATGGACTTAAAAGAACTCATTACTGCGGCGAAGTTACCGAAATCGGCGGAGAGGCTGTAGTTTGCGGTTTTGTAGAAAGAGTAAGAGATAAGGGCGGAGTTATTTTTATCGTTCTCCGTGACAGAACAGGCGTTGTTCAGCTTGCATTCAGCGATAAATCCGATCCTGCTGTATTCGAGAAAGCTGCTTCATGTAAGAGCGAATACGTTCTTATGGCTAAGGGCGAGGTAATTGAGCGTGAAAGCAAGAATGACAAGCTTAAAACAGGTCACGTTGAAATTTTTGTAAATGACCTCCGTATTCTTTCAAAGGCTCAGACACCTCCTTTTGAGATTACAAATGAAACTAAGGTTAACGAGGAACTTCGTCTGAAATATCGTTATCTCGACCTCAGAAGAGCACCTTTGCAGCAGAATATCATTATGCGTCACAATATTGCAAGAGTTACCCGTGAGTATTTCTATGAAAACGGATTCCTTGAAATTGAAACTCCCATGATGATGAAGTCAACTCCCGAGGGTGCAAGAGATTACCTTATCCCCTCACGTATTCATCCGGGTAAATTCTACGCACTCTCCCAGGCACCTCAGATTTATAAGCAGCTTCTTATGGTTGCAGGTTACGATAGATATATTCAGCTTGCACGCTGCTTCCGCGACGAGGATTTACGTGCTGACCGTCAGCCTGAGTTTACACAGATTGACCTTGAAATGTCATTCGTTGAAGCAGAGGATATTCAGGGCTGCGTTGAGGGATTTGTTCAGCGTGTATTCAAGGAAATCCTCAATGTTGATGTACAGCTGCCCCTCCCCCGTCTGACTTTTGCAGATGCTATGAATCGTTATGGTTCTGATAAGCCTGATACTCGTTTCGGATTTGAAATTCAGGATATTACCGATACTGTCAAGGATATAGATTTCGTTGTATTCAAGAGTGCTATTGAAGAAGGCGGCTCTGTACGTGCAATCAATGTTAAGAACGGTGCGGCTACATATACACGTAAGGAAATTGACAAGCTTGTTGAACATGCCAAGGGTATCGGTGCAAAGGGACTTGCTTATATCCGTTGGGCAGACGAGCCAAATTGCAGCTTTAAGAAGTTTCTCGGCGAGGGCGACCTTGAAAAGATTTGTGCAGCAGTTGATGCTCATGAGGGCGACCTTGTTCTTATCTGTGCTGATAAGACAAAGACAGTTCTTTCAACCCTTGGTGCAATTCGTCTGATTTGCGGTAAAAGACTTGAAGTTATCGACGAAAACAAGTATAACTTCCTGTGGATTACTGAAATGCCCTTCTTTGAGTATGACGAGGATAATAACACTTGGGTTGCTGCACACCACCCATTCACAATGCCTATGGACGAGTGTCTTGAGTACCTTGACAGCGATCCTGCAAAGGTTCGTGCAAAGGCTTGGGATCTCGTACTTAACGGAACTGAGCTTTCAAGCGGTTCTATCCGTATTACTGACTTTGAACTTCAGCAGAAGATGTTCGAGGCTCTCGGTATGACAGAGGAAGAAATCAACGCTAAGTTCGGATTCCTCGTTGAGGCTTACCGTTACGCTTCACCTCCTCACGGTGGTATGGGTATTGGTCTTGACCGTCTTGCAATGATTATGTGTAAGGCTGATAATCTCCGTGACGTAACTGCATTCCCAAAGGTTCAGAATGCAAGTGAGCTTATGTCCGAATGTCCTTCATTCGTTGATAAGCCAAACCTTGACGTTCTCGGAATTGGTCTTTTAGACAACGAAGAATAAAAATAAAATCGCTTTCGGATTTAATTCTGAAAGCGATTTTTTGGAGCAGATAGGATATGGATATGACCGCTTTGAAAGAGAAGGAAATAGATACACTATACACATATTTAAAAACCCATTATAAATCCTTTTTAATCAACCCTCAAATAAGGCCGCAATTATTATCTGAAATCAAAATACGGCAAAAAGCTGTATAAGGCAGTTATTGATTGCGGTATGACCTGCCCGAATATTGACGGTACACGGGGATATGGCGGCTGTATTTTCTGTGACGGCGGCAGCGGTTATTTCACACAGAAAAATCTATCTGTTACAAAGCAGCTTGAACTGGAATATCAGCGGATTTCAGCAAAAAACGGTGATGTTCCCATAGTTGCGTATTTTCAGGCAAATACGAATACTTATGCCCCTACAGATAAACTGCGGAAAATCTATAATGAGGCACTTGATTTTCCAGCTGTATCGGGAATTTCAATCGGCACAAGAGCAGACTGTCTTGGTGATGATATTATTAATTTACTCTGTGAAATTAATTCACATACTGAACTTACAATTGAGCTTGGTATGCAAACAATTCACGAGAATACTATAAAAAATATTAACCGTGGATATAGCCATAAGGAATTTATAGCAGGATATAACAAGCTGAAAGAACGGAATATCCGTGTTTGTCTGCATATTATAAACGGACTGCCTGATGAATCGGCTGAAATGATGCTTGAAACTGCACAGGAAACCGCAAGACTTAATCCGGACGCTGTAAAAATTCAGATGCTGCACATTATAAATGGAACAAAACTTGCTGAAATTTACAAGAATTCTCCATTTCCATTGCTGACAAGAGATGAATATATTGCTATAACTGCACAGCAGCTTGCGATTTTACCGCCTGAAACTGTAGTTGAACGTATTACAGGGGACGGCGATAAATCAAAGCTTATCGCTCCCCTATGGACTATGGATAAAAT
>CALFMA010000591.1 GCA_937880065.1 uncultured Ruminococcus sp. | reverse complement strand
AGCCGTACTTCTGGAAAAGCATGTAGAAGTCGTAGCTCTGCATAATCATATAGTTGAATTCAAGGAAAGTAAGTCCTCTTTCCATTCTCTGCTTGTAGCACTCGTGGGAGAGCATACGGTTTACGCTGAAATGAGCACCGACATCACGGAGAAGTTCAACATAATTGAGATTCATAAGCCAGTCAGCGTTGTTTACGACAATTGCCTTATCCTCGGAAAAGTCGATAAAACGGCTCATCTGCTTCTTGAAACAATCTACATTGTGCTGAATTGTTTCGGGAGTCATCATCTTTCTCATATCTGTCTTGCCTGAGGGGTCGCCAATCATAGCTGTACCGCCGCCGATAAGAACGATAGGCTTATTGCCTGCCATTTGCAGACGCTTCATAAGGCAAAGTGCCATAAAATGTCCAACGTGGAGGGAGTCAGCTGTGGGGTCGAAACCGATGTAGAAAGTAGCCTTTCCTGCGTTTACAAGCTCCTCGATTTCCTTTTCATCGGTCAGCTGTGCAAGCAGACCTCTGCGTCTGAGTTCTTCAAAAGTAGTCATAATTTTATTCTCCTTTTACATTATTTTCATTTCCATTTTATATGTGCGTGGAACAAATCCCATTTCTGAGTAAAATTCAACTGCGTTATAGTTTTCGCACCACACTCCAAGCTCAACCGACTGACAATTATTTTCAGCGGCAAGCTTTTTAACGTAATTTATAAGCTTTTTGCCAATGCCTTTTCGCCTGAATTTTTCATTGACAGCAAACTGCTCTATAAGGCATTTTCTGAAAGGACAATTAAGAGGTTCAGTCATTTCTACATAAAGGATAATTGCGTATCCCATAATTTCGGAATTATTATCATAGACAAAAACCGTCAGTTCTTCATTTTCCATAAATTTTTTCATTTGCTTTTCAAAGAAATCAATATCAGGCATTTTATAGTAATCACTTCTGATTTCACAATGAATACTATGCAGTTGTCTGTGAATTTCAGCAAGCTGTGGAATATCGGACATTTTTGCTTTTCTAATCATTTAAATTTCCTCACTTTCATAAGTTTTCTTACAAAAGTGAATCATATGCGATGAAATCTATTGCAGATTTCACGGATACCACCGCCTTTCAAAAATTTTTCTCAATATATCTGAAATAATCCTTGCGGACTATCAGTTCACGATTGTTTTTAAACCACTCATATGATTCTTTCAAGCCGATTTCAAGGGGCTTCAAATCGGTGAGTAGTTCTGATTGTCTTGTTACATCAAGATAATATTCGTAATCTCTGAAAGGGAAATACTGCCGCTGTTCGTATTCAGCCGAAACATAGCGTATATTTGGAGTTTTTCCCAGTACACTATAACAAAGCTTTACCCATTCAGCCGCATCTGTCGCCTGTACATTTCCAGTATTTATAACGTGATAATCGGGCTTTTTCTCAACAATAGCCTCAATAAGCCTGCACAAATCCTCAACATCAAAAAATTGAAGTTTAAGTGAGCCGTCTTTTGGCATATAAAAGGGGAGATTTTTTTCAGCACATTCAAAAACAAATGCCTCACGGTAGAGATTATTCATCTTGCCGTAGAGATATGGGGGACGGATTATGTAAGCTTTTGGCAGATTTTCAAGGAGATATTCCTCGGCATCAATTTTATTTGTGCCGTAAGCCTCCCAATGAGTGTTATAGCCTGTTTTCATATCCTCCGTGAAAGGCTGTGGGAGAGTTTCGGGGTAAACCGCACTTGAACTAATCATAATATATTCGCCGAAATCACCAAGAGCGTTTAATAAATCCTTTACATCTTCCTTATTATATGAAGTAACATCAACAACAAGGTCAAAGGGGATATTTTTCAGCTTATCGCCCAGTTGGTGGCGGTCAGCTTCAATAAGATGCACACCATTGGATTGAGGACGGCTGTTTCTGTTGAGAACATACACCTCGTGTCCCTTTTGCACAAAATATTCAGCTGTGTATCGGCTTACAAATACTGTTCCGCCTGTTACAAGAATTTTCATAGTATCAGCTCCTCAAACTACTATTTCATTTTCAATTTTTTCCTTGTATGCTGTTTTGTCGGCATCTCCTGCCAATGCTCTTAATTCGGAAAGTGCCGCTTCAACCTGATATGCGTCAAGTTCAACTGAGTATGCCATATCAGCTGTTATATTCAGCTTGAACTTGTATTGCTCTCCGGCATAAATACTGTCCATGTAATTTTTTAATCTTATGACAGTTCTTGAAACATTTGTTATCTGATTATTATCAATTGCATATACTGCATCTTTGTTGTAAATAACAGTATATTTTCCGCCAATATTTACTCCCTTTCCATTGCGGTAATCTTTATTTGAAAGGATTTTTCCCGATACATAGGAAAATTCAATATCACTGCAATCAGGGTTATTTTTATAGAAGTTTTTCAATGGAACGGCAATAATATATTTTATTCCAAATGAATACAGAAGAAATAAACCAATCAGCAAGCCGAAGATAAAGTAAAAAATATTTGTAAATTCAAATTCAACTAAGAAAACACAAAAGGAACCGACTATCATTAAAATTCCCATAAGCATAAAGGGAATTGATACCATTCGATGATATCTCTTTGTTAAATCTGCTTTCATGCCTTTTTTATCAGGTGTTTCAAAAAAATCTTCTGTAACACGGCTTAAATACTTCTCACGCCATTCCGCACTATTGAAATAACTTTCATCTATAATGCGATCCTTGAGTGATTGAGCCTTTTTGTCATCCTTTTTTTCTTTTATAGATGCAAATATAAGGAATAAACCAACAATAGCTGTAAGTATAAAAGCGTAAATTATAGGAATACCTTTGAGATAGAACATTAATGGTGCAAAGATAATAAGACCGATAAAAACCGCTATCATCGTGGGTTTTGAGTTCAAGTTATCACCCCTCAGAAAAACGAAAGCTGATTATCACCATATCCCATTTTATAGGCGGAAATAATGCTTTTCATATTGTAGATTATTCCGTATCTGTCGCAGTCCTCGGTAAATACTTTCCACAGCTTTTTCATATTCGGGCTGACACATTCGTATCTGTTTCCGTAATAGCTTATATACCGCTGTCGGAGGTTGCTGTCAGGGAACCGCTTGTCCAGTTCATTGAGAAAATGCTCACGCTGATTTGTCCGCAGAGTTACCCCGAAAAATGGGTAAATGCACCGCACTCCGCATTGGTGTGCAGTACGGACAATATTTCTGATATTCTCCACGCTGTCCTCAATAAAGGGGAGTACAGGCATAAGAGTAATCCCAGTGAAAAGTCCGCTGTCAGCCATTTTCGCCAATGCTTCAAATCGCTCCGAAGCAACAGAAACATTCGGCTCAATTATCCTGCACAAATCATCATCAGCAGTAGTAATTGTCATTTTACACAGCACAGGGGAATTTTCCGCAATTTCCTTATACACATCAATATCCCGTGTTATAAGGTCGCTTTTGGTGATTACCGTCAAACCAAAACCGTAAGCACAAATCAGCTCTAGAGAGTGACGTGTAAGCAGTTCTGTTTTCTCAAAAGGATTATATGGGTCGCTCATTGCTCCCGTACCTATAATTCCCGATTTCACCTTTCTCCGCAATTCGTCACGCAGTATTTCAAGAGCATTTTCTTTTGCGTGAACTGTGTCAAAATTCTCAACGTGATAACATTCAGAACGGCTGTCGCAGTAAATACAGCCGTGACAACAGCCACGATATAAATTCATATTGTAATCGTTGCCGAACCAATCCGATGTTTTATTCTTTTGCAGAATAGTCTTTGCAGGTACTGTTTTCATATATTCACCGCTTATCCTGAACAAATAAAAATCCCCGTACAGCTAAAACTGTACGAGGACGAAATTACTCGTGGTACCACCTCGGTTTATCGGGAAAACTCCCGACCTCAAAAGGCTATAACGTGCCTAACCGTCCCTGCCTACTTAGTTTCAACAGGGCAACTCCCGAATGTAATTCTCTGTGACAGCTGACTTTCTCCCACCGTCCGAAAGCTCTCTGGACAGCCGTTTCCACAGGTTTTATTCGTTCACCGTTTTATATTGATATGCAAACCAACTTTTGAATACTCGCAAGTCAGCTGCTACATCAATAATAACATATCCTATGAAAAAAGTCAAGTGCTTTTTTGATTAAATTATAAAAATATATATCCAACTATTGACAACTAATAAAAAATGATGTATAATATTATAGTAATGCTGATGTGGCACAGTCGGTAGCGCAACGCCTTGGTAAGGCGTAGGTCGTCGGTTCAAGTCCGATCATCAGCTCCAAAACCTTCGATAGAAATATCGGAGGTTTTTTATTTTTAATGCATCTCTAAAAAATTTTTTTATTTTTGTATTACACTCTGTAGTTTTTGATTGAATGTATAAGTGAAAGTTATCCATGGAAAAATTTTCGGGAGGAATGTTTATGACAGGAGAGAAATATTGTTCGCTTTATAAAAAATCACCTGATATTGCGTTCAGAGCGATATTTGATGAATATCTGAACTATGTCTACACCATTATATACAACAAACTCAGAAGCTGCGGTACGGCAGAAGATATCGAGGAATGTGTGGGTGACACCTTTGCTGATATTTATATGAAATACGATACTGAAAATGTATTCAGCGGCGAACTTAAAAGCTATATCGGTACTGTAGCCAAACGCAAAGCAATTAACCGCTATCACAGTATTATGTCGGAAAAACGACACATTGCCGATATGGAGGAGGAAAATATGTCACTTATAGCCTCCGATTCCGATATGGAAAAGGACTCGGATATAAGTGAACTGAGGAATATTATGCTCTGTAAAATTAATGAACTGGGCGAACCCGATTCCACTATAATTATCCAGAAATTCTATTACAATCGTTCTTCGTCCGAAATAGCTGAAATAGTTTCAATGAGTGCGGCAAATGTCAGAATGCGCTGTAAACGGGCAATGACACGACTTCGTTCAATGCTCGAAGCGGTAGGCATAACAATCTGAGGAGGCGGAAATTATGAATAAAAATGATAAATTCAGATGCTTTGAAAACGCTGATGATGATTTTATTGAAAAGCTGTCAGACACTCCTAAAATCAGTAATTCTGAAAAGGAGAGAATGTTCAAAATGAGTATGGAAAGATTTAACACTATGGATAAAGGTAACTCAGATGTTAAGGAAACGGCTTACGGCGATAGTGTCGAGGGCGTTGAGAAATACAAGGGTTCGAAATGGTATGTATCATATATAACGACTGCGGCTTGTGTGGTGTTGGTTGCAGGAATTGCCGTTACTGCCTTTTTAATGAACAATAATAACGACGAAAATCCTGCTGTAAATGACCCAGTTATTCTTTCGACGCAATCAACTGAGTATTCCGCCGCAACGGAAACAACCTCAATTTCAACAACTTCTGCAACAACCACCGCTGCTGATATTGTAACCGGAACTTCTGTTTCCACTACTTCGGCTGCCTCGGAAACCACTACACAGTCTGCAACGGAAACTACAACCGCTCCCGACACATCTGTTATTTCAGAAACCACTACGGACTCTGTAACCGAAACTACCGTCGTTCCCGAAACTACCATTTCAGCCGAAGAAAGGGAACTCATTGACAAAGCACAGGATTTTTTTGAAACTGCCTGCGAAACATACTGGATGTACAGATACACCCCTCCCTTTGATATCGCTGACAATAAATACGATGAAAACGGAAATGTAATTGGGAAGGAGTATAATTGGCAATTCAAGGAAAACGGAGAAGATCTTGGCTATCTTATTAAAAATCCTGAAATTAAATCAATTGACGATGTGCTTGAAGAATATTATAAAACTTTCAGTGACCGCTACCCGAATGATATAAGAGATGCTTACATTGAATATAACGGAAACCTTTACGTGTTAAGCGGCAACAGAGGATATAATATTTCTTATAAAGATTCCCGTGTATCCGAATTTCAGCGGATTGAGGGCGACGAGATTTTCTTTATAGCAGAATACAGCTATTACAATGAAACTTTTGATGAAAACGACATCATAGTTAAAAAGGAAATTTTCTCTGTAATTGTTCAGCCTGACGGTTCGTGGAAAGTGGGGCAATTCAGTTTGCCGTATTGATGAAGTAGTTAGTGGAGCAATACAATAAAGGGAATCTCTAAAAACTCGTTAGATTAAAGAAAAAACAGTTAGGTATGACGGATATAAGGAAACCTCCCTCGGAGTGCGAAAGCACGCCGAGGGAGGTTGACGCTGTAGATGTCGTGCATAGCTGCTTTTTTCTCAAAAGGGGTTTTAAGAGATGCCCTTAAGGTAATCAGCAAGTTCTTTAATCCAATCAGGAATATAGCCGCCTTTTGTAATAAGTGATCCGTTCTTGTACTCCGCCTTCTCGGTGAAGCCGTTTTCATTGTCAAAGAAGCGTACTTCATTGCAGTAAGGCAGAATCTTAGCCAAATCCTCAAAGCGTTTGCTGTAACGTCTTTCAACATCCTGTGGAGCAATATTGTGTCCGCCTTTTTCTACACGGTTTTTAATACGTTTTATGCTTTCTTCAGAGGAATTTACACCAACATAATATAGACGAATAAAATAGTTAAGTTCACGGGCTTTCTGAATTGTTTTCAGCGTGCGTACTCCCGAGAGAGTTGTTTCCTGAGTGAAGTTTATGCCTTTTTTAAGACAATCCTCAATCCGTTCAATTGCAAGTTTACCGCCCTTGATTCTGTCACCGCCCAGCTCAGCTGTAAGCTTATCAGTATCAATTATAATACCCAAATCAGTATTTTCAGCAGACAGCACCCCCGAAAGACTGCTTTTGCCTACGCCATTCACTCCACCGATTATTGTATATATTTTCATATTTCTTCCTCCTTGTGTTCAAGTATATCACGGCTGACAATTAAGCAGATTACGTCCATTGCTGCTTTTTTTGAGTTGCTCTTAATATTGTATCACAAAATAGTCATTATTTCAAGTGTACATCTGCACAAATATATTTACTATAAGTTGTGAATAATTAAAGGGCATCCCTAAAGTTTTTTTGTTTTTCATATTGAAATATCGGTTTAAATGTGGTATAATTATATTTAAAGTGCCTCGCACATCCGCAAACTAAAGTTTGCTCCGTGCGGATTGGCAAATAGCAAACGCCAAAAGATTTTGTCGTTTGCTATAAAATACTGAAGGGCATCTCTAAAAACCCCTTTTGAGAAAAAGCAGCTATGCATATCATCTGCT
>CALFMA010000590.1 GCA_937880065.1 uncultured Ruminococcus sp. | reverse complement strand
GCAAGGATATTGCAAGCCACATATACGGAATGTTTGCATTCGCAATTTTCGATACAGATAAAGACGAGCTTTTCTGCATTCGCGACCAGTTCGGAACAAAGCCGTTTTACTACTATCTCACAGAAAACTCAGGGCTTCTGTACGGCACAATGATTAGAGATATCATTTCAAAGGACGGCTTCAAAAAGGAGCTTAACCGTGACCTTCTTCAGATTTATATGAGCCTTACCTACGTAGGCGGTGAGGAAACCTTCTTCAAGGGTGTAATGAAGCTTATGCCGGGTCACTACCTCTTCTTTAAAGACGGCAAGCTTGAAATCACAAGATACTGGACACCTACCTTCAACGCTGACAACGACAAGTCGCTTGAGCAGTGGGCTGACGAAATCCACTCTACTGTTTCAGAGATAGTGACAGAGGTTAAGGATGATGACGAGGTTGCATACTCCTTCCTTTCGGGCGGTGTTGACTCATCAGTAGTTGCAGCACTTCTTATTAAGGCAATCGGCAAACAGCTTGTATGCGTTCACGTTAACCACGGACTTATGCGTAAGGGCGAAAGCGAACAGGTTATTGAGGTTTTCCAGAATCAGCTTGACGCTAATCTTATTTACATCGACGCTACAGACCGTTTCCTCGATCTCCTTGCAGGCGTTGACGCTCCCGAAAAGAAGCGTAAAATCATTGGCGGTGAATTTATCAAGGTATTCGATGAGGAAGCAAGCAAGCTTGAGGGTATCTCATTCCTCGCTCAGGGTACTATTTACCCCGATATTCTCGAAAGCGACGGCGTAAAGGCTCACCACAATGTCGGCGGACTTCCTGAAGATATGCAGTTTGAGCTTGTTGAGCCTGTTAAGCTTCTCTATAAGGATGAGGTTCGTGTTGTAGGTAAGGCTCTTGGTCTTCCTGCTGAAATGGTTGACCGTCAGCCATTCCCAGGCCCCGGTCTTGGTGTAAGATGCCTCGGTGCTATTACTCGTGACCGTCTTAACGCTCTCCGTGAGGCTGACGCTATTCTCCGTGAGGAATTCGATAACGCAGGTCTTAATAAGACTGTATGGCAGTATTTCATCGCTGTTCCCGATATGAAGAGCGTTGGTGTAAAGAATGACAAGAGATATGAGGGTTGGCCAGCTATTATCCGTGCTGTCAATACTACAGATGCTATGTCTGCTACTATTGAGGAAATCCCCTATGCTCTCCTCCACAAGATTACTGCTCGTATCACTTCCGAGGTTGAGGGCATTAACCGTGTTCTCTATGACCTCACTCCTAAGCCTATCGGCACTATTGAGTGGGAATAATAAACGTCCCGAAAAAATAGAGCGTAAACACGCCAAAAGCCGTTATCAGCCTGTTATCATGGCAACGATTTGGCAACATTTCTCTATCATCGGCAACAGTATAAAAATAATTGTCTGAAAAGATAAGAGCTATCTGATTCGATTTACGAATCGGATAGCTCTTTTCTTATTTTGAAGCAAGTAGTTTACGGGCGTCTTCTTGGAGTATCTTTTCTTCTTTTTGTGCAAGATATCTGTTTAAGATAAACAGAATCACGTTTCTAATCACAGGGTACATTTCATAGCATTCATCTTCATCATAATCATGTATACCCTTGCTTAAAACGGAATATATCTTGCTTTTTTGTGAAGCAAGCACATCTGGAATTATATGTATTTCTTTGTCAACTGCTTTCATTTTTTCATCAAAAGAAGCCTTTTCATTTTTCTCTATAGATAATTTAGAATACTCGGTTTCTACTATATGTTCATATATTCTACGCAAATAAACAAATGCTGCTATTCCCATATGCTGTGAGTACGCATCAACAGAGCGCATAAGTTCAATATAGTATTTCTTAACTATTTTCAAGTTCTTATATTTTTTAAGTTCTACTTTTTCTTTTGAAGCAAAAGATGGATATTGTCCTATTTTGGTTACGGTGTTACCTTTGAACATCATCGTATAATAATGAATTCTTTTGCATCCAGTACAGAAAAACAGATAATCTATAAAAACTGGTTGATTTCTATATGGTTCAGTGATACCACGAAATATTGGATTTTGGCTATCTTTACTGTATTCTGCCAATTTGCAAAACATCTCATGAATATATGAATCATTATTCCATTCAAATACACTATTTTCAGAACAGTGGTCACAATAATCATGATATATCATTCGTGAAAAGCATGCAAAAGAAGAATACCACTTTGCATCAAATTCAACTGTTTTATATAACGGTTCTGATAATATAAAGTTTTGCAAAAACTTATATGCATTTACAGATTCATCCATTTCACACATTGATCTGTCTCCTCATTTCTGCCCATTCTTCAGCTTCCAACCTCGGATACCTGTATCGCCATTGATCATACTCCTCACGGCTGATCTCCCCTTTGCGGTACTTCTGAGCCATTTCCTCCCAAGGTTCGAGAAGACCTGTCATCCTCGCAAAGGTTGAGCCGTTCTGCCTATTGATACGGATACAAATCTCACCGTCTAGACGGTCGATCTTGAAGCCGTATAAGTCCTCTAAAGCAAATAGTGTGTGCATTACACCTGTATAGCTGTCAATATTCGGCACATTAAGTGCTTCGGTAGACACACCCAAAACATCTGCAAGCATAGCAACTAAATCGGCTTTTGGTGTGCGAGAACCTGATTCATACTGAGCCATACGAATGTCAGCAGTTCTCTCAGAAAAACCGACTTTCTGTCCTAAAAATTTCTGTGTCATTCCTCTTAAATTTCTTATAAAACGAATTCGCTCACCAATTGACATAAAATTACCTCCAGTAACTATATCGAATTTTCAGTTCGACACTTTTAACAAGTCTATTATAGC
>CALFMA010000589.1 GCA_937880065.1 uncultured Ruminococcus sp. | reverse complement strand
AGCGGACAGCATTAATACTGTCATAAATATAAATGTCTTTTTCATAATTTTCTCCTTTTTCTGAAACACCGCACAGGCGAACTGTGCGGTGTTTTAACGGAATCATTTTATATCAATTCCCAATCGGTTTTGTAACTTCTCCTAACTTTTTCTGTTCCTCCATTGCTCTTTGCTTCTGTTCTTCCATTACCCTTTGCTCAATTTCTTCCATATTCTTTACAGCCTCTTTTCTGATTTCCTCGGCTTTTTGGGCTTCTCTCAACTTTATCTCTTCTTCAAGGCGAAGTCTTTCGAGTTCAAGGAAATTTTCAATTTCAGCCATTTTCTTTTCGTATTCAGCTTCCTGTTCTTCCCTCGATATGGGAATATCATTTACCATATCAAGAGAATTCTGATACACAGTATTATCTAAATAAATTGTATCTCCGTTATCATGCCAAATTGTAGGAATGTACATTCTAAGCGTCATAAGGGCTTCGGGATTTTTTGGAACAGGCATTGTAATTAAGTAACTGCTTAAAGCATTAGTTGAAACCGTGAAAACATCACCCAAAGAATCCAGCGGATTACCAAATTCATCAATATTCATTTCACTTTTTTCAAAGGGATATGTAAATATCAAGTCTGATTTATCCGCCTGATTTTCAGGGATTTTCTGTAATAAATCAGTTTTCTCAAAATCTGAATTCAAAATTACAGGGAATGATGAGTTGCCATTGAAATACAATGAACGTACCCACATTTTTTCACGGGAATAATTATCAATTCCATTTTCATTGAAAATTATATCGTACTGATACTTTCCTGTATTATTATTGATAATTACAATTTCACTTGATACCTTTACAGTTTCGCCCTGTTCATTTTTTGTTATCATCGTGTTGTCAAATGCTCCTGCGGAATATTGACCGCCTGTTTCATCATAAAGATAACCCATTTTCTCATCCATATAATACAGCTTTTCAATGACACTTTCAGCCGAATTGTAAAATTCGTATCCGTCACCAAGCTCCGCTGTCATATCCTCTGCTGTGAATTTATACCTTGACTTTGCGGCGGCTATATAATTATCCGGCGTGTATGTGTCGCTGTATAAAACTGCATATATCTGAGATGTATCATATCCGCCAAGCTGCTTTGTAAAGATTCTTACATAAGTATTATCTCTTTCGCATTCCTCAAAAGGACAGCAGAAAAGAGGCGTTACAAGAATGTCATTTTTTATGTAATAATCCAATGAAACATCTGTCACTCTGTATTCTCCGTCTTTCAGCTCAGCTTCAATTTCATTGACCAGAAATGCAAAATCATCGCTGTCTGTTTCTCCCGCAATATTTGAGAGCATCTCCCGTCCTATGTCTGTCTGTGGTACTACTGCAATAACAGCTGCGGCTGCGGCGGTAAATGCTATTCCCTTGATAATTCGGGAAATACGTGGTTTTCCCGTTACATTTTCAAGCTCTGTAACAACATCTCCGCAGTCGCCAAATTCGCTGAGATTTTCAGCAAATACCCGTTCTGAAATTCTGTCAAAGCAGTCAACAGAGTCAGAAAGCTCGTTCATTTTTGTTCGCAGAAGCACTTCTACATCATTATAATCCGTCTGTACGATTTTTTTATCTTTCACTGTTAACACCTGCCTTTTTCTTTAAAATTGCCATTGCCTTGTTGTATTTGTACTTTACTGACGATTCAGGGCATTTCATTATCCTTGCAATTTTTCCGAAAGGCAGATCGCAGATGCATCTCATAATTACAACCTGCCGCTGTGAATCGCTCAGATACATGAGCAGCTCATTTATGTAAATACTGTCTTCAACAGTATGGTCAGCCACGCCGTAGCTTTGAATTATGATTGAATCATCGTCATGACGATGCTGGCGGCGCAGCTCAAAAGCGATGTTTCGTGCCATTGTTATAATATAACCTACTCCATCACCCTTTTCGGGATTGAAATTTTTTGTCTGTGCAAGTCTTACAAAGGTTTCTGCCACGCAGTCCTCTGCAAGATAATAGTCCGACGTTATTCCAAATCCTATGGCAAAGACTTTGCTTTTAAACATATTGTATAATTCCCTTAAACTTTCCTTGGAGTAAGAACAGTTGGAAATCAATTTGTTAACGTCTATGCCGTCATATTCCGATGTATTGTTACTTATGTTCTCCACAATCGTCTTTTCACCTCCACCTGAATTTTGCCGATGTGTTCCCGAACTTTTGAAAGCTTTCATATATAAGTGTTTTTAAAGACCTAAAAAAACAGAATTTTCACAAAAAAGATTATATTTTTTGTTATGTACAACTAACATTTTAAATATCTATTTCATTTTTCTTCTGTTTTTCGCTTGTTTTCACTGTTATAAAAATCTGA
>CALFMA010000588.1 GCA_937880065.1 uncultured Ruminococcus sp. | reverse complement strand
GGGCGGATATTATCCGCCCGAAATTTCAGAACGAAGTTCAGGCTTTTCGACAATCTCAAAGGTGGTCATTGAACCGCTTTTTTCTCTGATAAAAACTGTATATCACGGAAAAATCGCCTGCACTATTGCGCAGGCGATTTTTTAGAAAAGAGGTAAATTATGAAAAGTTATGAAATTATCATATTTAGTATCGGGGAGAAACAATCGGGTTTCTCCCCGACTCTTTGTTTCTTTGGGCGAAGAAACAAAATTTATAGGAGGAAGGAATTTAGTTAACTAAAATTAATTAGAAAACGTATGGGAGTGTGTCATACTCACCAAGAATATATCTAACCAGTACCTTTGCGTCAGATTCAGTTATAAGACCATCTCTGAAACAGTCAGCAGTCTGGAGCTGTTCGGGATTGAAGTAAACAGGGATATTCTGACTTCTCTTGTAAATATAATCAGCAAGAGAAATGTAATCGAATGTATCAACTGATGCATCGCCTGTTATATCGCCCTCTGACTGAGGAATAATATTGTGTCTTCTTGGAATGTATTCGTTCTGGAAATGAGCATCTGAAATAACAAAAAGCTGTGTCCAGTAATATCCGTATTCTGAATTCTGCTCGTAAGCAACACCCATACCCATATGTGTAAGGTCGGGATTAAGTATAGCCTCACGGTGCGGAGGAGAATTTAACCATTGCTCCATTGTTTCCTGTGGAGTTGAACGGCCTGCTGCGATGTTTTCGAATAATGCAGCGTAGGGAACGAGATTAGCATCAATAACTGTAGAGAATTTTGAACCGTCAGGTCTGTTGTGGTCGAAAAGTGTGATACACTCTCTGGCACGTACTCTTGCTACGTCACAGAGATAAGGTGTAACATAGACGGGATGAAGTCCGTTTTCAAGGCGGAAGGAGTTCACCAGAAAAGCGACTTCAATTGCCATATCGTTGAGTTGATTGTCGGGAATGTTGTCTGCCGATGCTGTCTGTGTAGGATAAGATGAAACAGCTAACAGCATAACGAATGCGGTTAAAAGGCTTGTGATTTTGGAAATAGATTTTTTAAGAAGACTTAACATAAGGAACACCTCCGTAGAAATTATATACATTCTGTTAACGCTTGAATGTAACGTCTTTTTTAATCTGTCTTTATTCTACCACATATTTCCGAAAAAATAAAGGGCTTTTTAACGTTTTCGTCACTTTGCACAATGGTTTTCTACATTTTGCACAACGAATTTCTATACAAAATGTAATATTGGTACAGGAATAACAAAGGTGTAATTGTTTAGAAAAATTAGGTAAAGGTATATGAAAATTCATATGTGTTAATAAATGAATATTAACAATTTGGATATTGACAAAAGGATGTAAATATGATAAAATTGCTTTATGTAGGCACGAATCATATACTTTTACACTTTAAAGTAAAAGAAAATTCAAATGATTCAAACACCTTTCGGACGTTTGCCAATGGCAATATTGTTCCGTCGATTAAACCTTACCCAAAATGGGGAGATTTAGTTCTGAGAGCAATAGTAAGGATTCCGTCTGATAGGGGAAAGGAGTAGGCTTTATGAATAATATGAATCCCGAGTTTAAGATAAGAGAGGTAGCCGAGCGAATTAGACTGACTCGTGAGTCTGTAGGCTGTACTCCCGAAGAAATGGCAGAAAAATGCGGAGTTTCCGAGTATGAATACCTCGCATATGAGGGCGGAGCAAAGGATTTCAGCTTCACCTTTATATATAAATTCGCTAATGCCTGCGGTGTTGAAATTACCGAGCTTATGGAGGGCGAATCCCCCCATATCAACAGCTTCGACATCACAAGAGCAGGTCAGGGACTTCCCATTGCAAGAAGAACAGGTCTTAGCTATATGCGACTTGCTCCCAATTTCAAGAATAAAATTGGTGAGCCGTTCCTCGTAACAATTCCTTATGTTGATGAAAAGTTCAGAGTTCCCCACCCTCATACCCACGAGGGACAGGAAATGGATATCGTTATCAGCGGTCAGCTTAAAGTTCAGGTTGGCGATAATGTTGAAATCCTCAATGAGGGCGACTCTATTTATTATGACAGCTCCGAGCCTCACGACGAATGGGCAGTAGGCGGTCAGGAGTGTAAATTCTATGCAGTAGTATTCGGTGCAAATGCTCCTCAGAGAGCAATTCAGCACCTTGAACCTGTTATTCTCCCAGGTGTTACAAACTTCGACCTTGCAAAAATCGAAAATCCCGTTGCGGATAAATTCATCGAGGTTGATACTAACGAAAACGGCGAAATGACAGATATTCGCTTTAAGAATACGGATACATTCAACTTTGCATTTGATGTTGTTGACGCACTTGCAGAGAAAAATCCCGACAAGACAGCTCTTGTTTATGTTGCCGAGGATTTAAGCGATAAGAAGTTCACTTTTGCGGATATGAAGAAATATTCAAATATGACCGCAAATTATTTCCGTTCTATGGGAATTAAAAAGGGCGACAAGGTTATGCTTGTCCTCAAACGTCACTATCAGTTCTGGTTCTCAATCCTTGCTCTCCACAAGATTGGTGCAATTGTAATTCCTGCAACACATCAGCTTGTAAAGCACGATTTTGAGTACCGTTTCGAGGCTGCTAATGTCAAGGCTATCGTATGTACAGCCGATGACGGAGTTGTTGAGCAGGTTGATCTTGCCGAGGACGGAGTAAATGTAAAGCTTATAAAGATGATTGTCAATGGCGAGCGTGAGGGTTGGTTCAATTTCAACGACGGCATCAAGGGATGCAGCGATGTTTTTGAGCGTCCTACAGATCCAAAGGAGCTTTCCTGCGGCACAGAGCCTATCCTTATGTATTTCACATCAGGTACAACAGGTTATCCAAAAATCGCTACACACAGCCATTTATACGGCTTAGGTCACTTTGTTACAGCACGTTACTGGCATAACGTAGATCCAAACGGAATTCACTTCACAATTTCCGACACAGGCTGGGGAAAAGCACTGTGGGGTAAATTCTACGGTCAGTGGCTTAGTGAAACCTGCGTATTTGTATATGACTTCAACCGCTTTGATGCGGCAAAAATTCTCCCGATGTTCAAAAAGTACAATATCACAACATTCTGTGCTCCTCCTACAATGTTCCGTTTCTTTATCAAGGAAGATCTTGCAAAATATGATCTCAGCAGTATAAAGTATGCAACAGTTGCAGGTGAAGCGCTTAACCCCGAGGTTTACAACCAGTTCCTCAAACATACTGGCGTTAAGCTTATGGAGGGCTTCGGACAGACAGAAACTACACTTGTTATCGGTAACTTTGTAGGTATGACTGCCCGCCCAGGCTCAATGGGTAAGCCTAATGCACAGTATGACGTTGATATAGTTGACGAGGACGGAAACACAGTTAAGCCCGGTGAAACAGGCGAAATTGTAGTTCGTGTTGATAAGAATACACCTCCGGGACTTTTCCTCGGCTATTACAATAATGAGGAAAAGACAAAGGAAGTATGGCACGACGGACTCTACCACACAGGCGATACAGCTTGGAAGGACGAGGACGGCTATTTCTGGTATGTCGGCAGAGTTGATGACGTTATCAAGTCATCAGGCTACCGTATCGGACCATTTGAAATTGAAAGCGTTATTATGGAACTCCCATATGTTCTTGAATGTGGTGTAAGTGCTGCGCCCGACCCTGTAAGAGGTCAGGTTGTAAAGGCTTCTATCGTTCTCACAAAGGGAACTGTAGGCACAGACGAACTGAAAAAGGAAATCCAGACATATGTCAAGGAGCATACAGCACCTTATAAGTATCCCCGAATTGTTGAGTTTATGGACGAACTTCCAAAGACTATCAGCGGAAAAATCAGACGTGTGGCTCTCAGAGGGGAGAATAAGAAATAAAAGGAGCTATTAGCTGTTAGCTTTTAGCCATTAGCATTTCAAAACGGTAGATTAATTTCTGCCGTTTTTTTTAGTATAAGAGCCGTTAGCTGTTAGCCGTTAGCCATTAGCGTTTTGGAACGGCGGATTTATTTTTGCCGTCCTTTTTTATCTTGGTAGAGTGGTATTATTTGTCAGCTAATAGCTAAAAGCTAACGGCTAAAGGCTTCACTTTTAAAAGTTAAATATAAAAAATATTTCGGTTTTTTTGAAAAAATCTGCCATAAACATTCGATTTCTGCCGAAATACAGCCAAAAACTCCCTCAAAAAAATTTTTCAAAAAATTTTGAAAAAACCCTTGACAAACGTGAAAAAGTATGATATAATTAATATCGTCGTCAGGGAGGAAACGCAAAAGACAAAACAAACTGAGGATAAACGAAATAAATGGTCAAAGCTTATGGGGGTTTAGCTCAGCTGGGAGAGCATCTGCCTTACAAGCAGAGGGTCACAGGTTCGAGCC
>CALFMA010000587.1 GCA_937880065.1 uncultured Ruminococcus sp. | reverse complement strand
CAAGAATGCAACGTGCTCAGTAGTTTCAACGCCCTCAACCATACATTCAAGCCCGATTTCCTGTGCAAGAGAAATGACATGCTTTAAGACAGTCTTTTTCTTGTCGCTGTACTGTTCATCCTTGACGGGGAGGAAATTGCGGTCAATCTTCATTGTGTCCCAAGGCAGGTCACGAATGAGATTGATTGAGGAATAACCTGCACCAAAGTCGTCAATGGAAGTGCAGATTTTCGCCTCGTGAAGCACTCTTACAAGCTTGATAAGCTCGTGCAGGTCAATTTCTGAGGTAGTTTCTGTTATTTCAATTTCAATATATTCAAAGGGAACATCATATTTTGAAATAATGCTGATTATCTGCTGTGCAAGCTTAGGATTTGCAAGATTTACTCTTGAAAGGTTAACTGAAATTTTAACCACATCAAATCCGTTATCAAGCCAGCGGCGTATGTCACGGCAGACGTGTTCCAGCATATACATATCAAGAGTACAGATATTGCTGCTCTGTTCAAGATATGGAATGAAATCGTTGGGAGGAATAATTTTACCGTCGTGTTTCCAGCGACACAAAGCCTCAGCACCACACAGAGAATAATTTCTCAATTCAACCTTTGGCTGATAGTAAATCAGAAATTCCTCATTTTCAATGGCAGTATTGAAATTATCTTCAATCATACGATTGTGTTCTTCCATTTTCTTTACATTATCGTCATAGATAATATGGCGGCAGCCGTTCATATTTCTTGCAATATTAAATGCAAGGCCTGTTCTGTCAATGATTGAATCGGGAGTACGGCATTCCTCAGTAATGTCGAAATAACCTGCTCTTGCTGAAACTTTAATAAACGGAGTCTTAGGGTTATCCGTAGGAATTTCCGTACCTGAAAGGAAGTTGATAGCGGTTTCCATTTTTTCATCGGGGAAAATCATAAGGAAATTATCACCGCCAAGTCGGCAGACATAGCTGTTTTCACCAAGTTCTTTGGCAAGACTTTGGGAAAATCTACGCATAACCTTAGTACCGTTCTTTCTGCCGAGAATTCTGTTTATAAGCGAGAATTTTCTGAGATTGAAGCGGCAGCAGACATAATCTGAAATTTTGTTTTGTGCAATGAGCATATTTATCATTTTAAGCAGGTACTTAATATTGTAAACTCCGAATTCGCTGTCATGATACATAAGATCCTCGCAAAGACTCATAGCTCCTGCTCTGCCGTTGAAAACAAAAAATGTAGTCAGGAAAAGGTCAATATTCTTGATTTCCTCGTCAGTCCACGGAGCAGCTTCCTTATGCTGAAATACTGTATAATTGGCAGTACCGCCGTGAGTTTTTTTCTTTATGGAATATGATAAATTATTGTCATATTCGCCCTCGGAGAAATATATAGCCTGACGCATTTCAGAATTGCCCTCGTTAAACTCAGGGCAAATATCAATTGAAGCGACAAAGTATGAAACCCTCATAACACGGCATATATCCGAAATAGCCACAGTTATATCAGGATGAACTACACTCGGTTGTATTCGCTCCATATTCAGAATAAATTCTGAAAATAATTCGTTAAAGCATTTGTTTTTCATTTAATCCACCTTCAAATCCAGCTGCGGTATACTCAGAGTTGCTGTAATGGTATTTTCATCTGACAACCCGAAATCTATACTGCCGCTGAGAATTTTATTTGTAATATAAGTTATAAGTGATGCACCCTCAGGTTTTTCAGCCTGAACAATTTTAAATTTATTTTTCAGTTCATTGAGCTTTTCCGAAGCGTTATTATCGCTGAAAACACTTATTTTCATACAAAGATTGCGTGAATAGTACTTTTCTGTGCAGGAGAAATCTATATTTAAAATATTATTCGTGATGTATGGAACGATAAACGAAACAAGTCCCTCAATGATATACTGAATTGCGGCGGGATTTCCGAGAAGCTCGCCTGGGATTTGGCTCAGAATACTGATATTCGAGGTTATATTGAACTTTTTGCATATTACCTCTATACCGGCATTAATGCTGCTTGTCAGCTCGTGGATATTATAAATTCTGTCAATTCCAAAATCTTTTGGAACTTCTTTTGCAGCTGAATAAAAGGAAGGGTATCTGAGCTGATTGCTTTTAATAAGAATATAATTTTTGTCAATTGCAGCTGAAATAAGTTTTGCAATATTAAAAGCATATTTCGCAATATTCTGAATTTCCTCAGCTGATTTGTGATATACGGAGGAATTATTTTCAAATTTTGGTGAACATTCTTCATCGGTGCATAAAATCTGTCCGCATACAAGAGCGCCGATAAACTGTTCTTTCAGCATAATAGGAGCAATTATAGAGTAAAGTCCTTCGTGGCATTTATTAATAAAGGGCTTGTTATCCAAAATGCTTTTTTTAGCACCCTGAATGAAAAAGTTCATACATTTTGAGATGCTGTGTGAAGAAGTTCGGCTTACATCATTGCAATTTGTTGTGAAACCGCTTGTACGTGTAATACAGCTGCCCTCAGAATTAGTAATAACAGCGGCAATTCCGCTGAATTGTGAAAATGAGTCCTGAAAGCCCTGTAACAGCTCTATGTCGATTATTTCTTCTAAATTATATTCCTGCATTAATATCACCCCTTATTGGCTGCTGATTTATTTTTCTGTTGCATTTTTTAACAGTTTATACTCTTAGTTCTATTTTACTATTCCATTATAACACATTTTTTTGACTTTTTCAAGATGTTCTAAAAAAGGTTACAATTTATTTATAATTTGGTGGTTATGCACAAAATGGTAATTGTTTTTTATATGAATAAAACAATTATGAGTTGAGGAATAAATAGATTTTAACGTATAAACGTTAATTAAACAAAAAATTATACATTTGTACTATAAATTTACAATTTTATTGATTTTTTTTGTTACAGGGTATGGACTTTTAAAAAAAAATGTGGTATAATAGTAGCGTGTAAAAGTATATGGTAATTTATTAAGCTTTTTATTTTGAAAAATTTTACGGGCTTTTAATGAAACGGGGGAGGAAAATGAAAACGAAAAGGATTTTTATTTCCGCAGCAGCTTTATTTGCAGTATTTAACACATCAATTGTATCTGCTTTTGCATCAGATGAACTCATTGCTCAGAATGATTCGATTGTTATAGGTTCAGATTTTGAAAATGGAAATGCCGGAAAATGGCTGCCTTTTGGAAACTGTTCAATTGCAGTTGACAATACAAACGGTCATGGCAGTACAACAAGCTTAAAAACAACCGGACGTGTCAGAAATTATGAGGGACCGTCAATTCAGACATCAGATATTCTTACTCCGGGTTCGGAGTACAATGTAAGCGGCTGGATTTATCTGTATGCTGATTCACCGCAGACAATATCCTATACGCTGAAAACATTGGACGGTTTCGGAACTGATACATATTCACAGGTTGCATCTGCTGAAATCGAGCCTCAGCAATGGGTTAATATAACGGGTTCAATCGTTGTTCCTGAGGAAACTCTTACATCTCTCCTTTATGTGGAGTGTGCAAATGAAACCGTTGATTTTGCTATTGATGATTTTTATGTTTTGGGTGATGATTCTGCATTTGCTAATAACAATGCTGCGGAAATCAGCGATAAAATCGCAATGGATTTTGAAGAAGATTTTAACGGCTGGTGTGCAAGAGGAGATATAACAGTTGTCCATACTGATGAGTTCAGCGAATCGGGAACACATTCCATTTATGCAACAAACAGAACTGCTGTATGGAATGGACCAATGGTAAATGTTTCAAATCTTATCCAAAAGGAAGAAAGCTATTATTATTCTGCGTATGTAATGTATAACGGAAGTGAGTATGAAGATTCTCATGGCTTCAGACTGGAAATGCAATACACTCAGAATGGCGTAGTTTCTTATAATCTTGTTGCCGCAAAGACCGTAACTAAGGGAAAATGGACAAAGATAGAGGGATATTTCACAATTCCCCAAGATGCACAGAATATCTGCCTTTATATGCAGACGGATAACCTTGCAGAGGGTGCGGAGATTACGGAAGATGACAAAATGTCATTTTATTTGGATAATGTAAACATCATAAAAGCATCAGTTGTTAAGGAAGCTGAAAGAGTCAGAAATATTATAATTGCCTGCATTAGTATTGTGGTTTTAGCTGTAATTCTTCTTGTTTCAAGGATAATTTATAAGCGTATCAAAAAGAAGAAAGAAGCACTTGAACTTGTTTCAAAGGACGCTATGACAGGAGTTTTCAACAGAAACCGCTATGAGCAGAAAATTGCGGAATTAAAGGAAAATACCGAGCTTTGCAGAAAACTTTACTATGCATTGTGTGATGTGAATTTCCTTAAATACCTCAATGATAATCACGGTCATAAGACAGGTGATGCGGCAATTATCAGATGTGCGGATATGCTCAGGAATATTATGGGCAATTCAGGGGACGTTTACCGTATAGGCGGCGATGAATTCGTTTGTATGTCGGAAAATCCCATAGCTGAAAAAATTCTTGAAGCGGCTGAAAATGAGAGCAAAATTGACAAGGGCTATCCATTTATGGTAGCTTGCGGATTTGCACAGTATGACGAGGAGAAATACCCCACAATTACCGAAATCATAGCAGGCTGTGACAAGGAAATGTATGCACATAAACAGAAAATAAAGTCTGAAAATCAAGAGTTTTCACGTAAATAACAGTTGATTAAAATTATAGAGCAGGCATTGTAACGCACGGAAAAAAGCGTTGCGATGCCTGTTTTACATAATCTTGAATGTATAAAAGCTAAGAATTTATGATTAAAAACGCTTGAAATCA
>CALFMA010000586.1 GCA_937880065.1 uncultured Ruminococcus sp. | reverse complement strand
CGTCGTTGATTATTTCCATAACGTGGTCGTATTCAAGCTTCTGAAGCTGCATATCGTTTCCGTTTTCATCAACAACAGAAAGCTTGCTGCTGATTTCGCACAATGTCTTTGCAAAAGCTTCCTTTGTATCGTCCATAACGTGCATTCTGAAAATTACACGGTCAAGAGAGCTTGTAGATGAAATTTCATCCCCTACAAACTTGAACTGACGGTTCTGAAGAACCTGAGGCATTGCGTTTACTTCTTCAAGTCCTGAAATTGATGCAATTTTACCGGGTTTCAAAGCGAAATAGTAGTTACAGCAGTACTTGCTGAAATTGTAGTTATCCTGAGTCTTTGGATCATAAAGAGTCATTTTTCCTGTAAGCGAAAACTCGATCATAAGTTCAAGAGAACTGATTCCATTAAGCTTTTCAGCGAAAATGTAGAACTGCTCGCCGCCCATTCTCAGACCTGACTCGTGGAAATAAAGCTTTCCGTTATCTGCAAAACCCTGGAACATAAGGTTTCCGTTTTTAATTCCAAGTCCGTTAATAAGGTCAATTATGTGCTTTTCCTCTGTTGCTTTGTATTCCTCAATGAATTTAGGAGAGAACATATGGAAAAGACAAGATGCTGCCTTTGACTTCTCAATATCAAATTTATATTTGAGGAATGAACTTGATAAGCTGCAATATCCGTCGTTAATTGTATAGTGAATGAATATCTCGTTTTCATCGCCCATATAACGCTCGCAGACAATCTTCTTGCTTGGTGATGAATTGTAAAGGTCTGTGTAATGCTCAATAAGCTCAGCTTCGTTTGTACATTTCATAATTCCACGGCCGCCGCTTCCGTCAGCTGGCTTTACCATTACGGGATAAACGATCTTATCTAAATCCTCACGCTTGAAGTTGATATCAATATTGAAAGCTTCAGGAGTGGGAACGCCGTATTCAGCACAGATTTCCTTGAATCTTCTCTTATCATTTGATAAAATATCAAACTGCTCAACTGTTCCGCAGCAGGGAAGTCCTGCTTTTTCGCAGATTTCAGCGTAGAAAGGAAGATGTGAATCTGTCCAGCCCACAAATATACCATCTATATTATGCTCCTTGATTATATCAAGCATTAAATCTATATCTGAAATATCAGCGTCAATAGCAACATCTGCTACCTGCTTTGAGGGGGAATCCTCATATTTGTAGAAATTTGCAACAACAGTCTTAATTCCCATTTCCTTAGCTCTTATAACAGCACAAGCTGCCAAGGAAGTTCTGTCCATAACAAGAAGTGTCTTGCCTTTTAATTTTTCATACATTTTTCAATTTCCTCCATTATATATTTCATATCCTCCTGGTCATACCGCTGGTCAACGGGAATGGGAAGAATATTTTTCGCATAGTCATATTCAAGTTCACTTTCGTCACAATGCTCGAACACATCAGGCCACAGAGTGGGAATAAATATCTTCTTTGCCTGCAATTTTCTGCGGATTTCTCCGCCCTTTTCAAGGTAAAGAGGATACATAAACGCTCCCTGGGGAACTGTCAGTTTCAGGGGATTGATTTTTCCGAAAGCTTCGTGAAGAATTTCAAAATTTCTCGTTCTTTTCTGCTTTACAGCTTCATAGTCAATTCCGTGAAGAAGATTTTCCGTAAGCTTTGACATAAGCTTTATCGGCTCATCTGCAAAAAAGTCGTTATTTGAAGCAGCCTCGGCATAAAACTCCGACGCACTTCTTTCAAATCTGCCAAGCACAAATCCCATACGGTCAAAGGACTCGTCCTGGGGAATTTCCCTGTCAAGCTTTGTATCTGTGTAGAGAATTCCGCCGTCAGCTACTCCGAAAAATTTGCGGCAGGTGTAAAGCGTATCCACATTTTCAAGAGTCATCGGAAAATATGCCTGTGCGTGGTCAACGATTACACGCTCATATTTTTCAACATAGCCACGGATTGTATCATTGTCAAGCTGTCCGTAGAAATTCACTAAATACAGCCATTCGTCAGCTTCAAGAGTCAGTTCTTCGGGAAGAAAATCCCTTGTAATGCTGTAGAATGAAATGGAAATTTTTTCTTTTTCGCATACTTCTCTTACGGTATCGCAGAGAAATTTCGGAACTTTTATTTTTTCAATTCCCTTTGCTTCTATGAGATAAGCAAGGGTATTTCTGCCGCAGTTAAGGGCAATTGCTCCCTCGTGGAGCATAGGCATACTATACTTGTCAAGCTCAAAATAACCGCCTATTTCACGCATAATATCACCTTATTTAAGTACAACCTTTACGTATTTGCTCTGATTTGTAAGAACTTCATCAAGCTGCTCCTGAGTATCAAAACGGAGTACAAGTGTTCCGATAGCCTCGTTTGCACCTGAAAATCCGCCTACTTCTGTATTGCTTTCAATCCAGAGGTCACGCTCAACAATATTATCCTTGATTTCATCAGAAATCCAAAGAGAATCAAATACACCGGCCTTTTCGCTGTGGAGAATAATTTCAGCCCAGCAGCCGTTATATGGCTTCTGCTCAACATCTACAACAGGGTCGCCCACAGCTGCACGTACAGAGTTTGTTACAAGGTCAACACCTGTAGCATAACGGAGCATTTCAGCAAGACGATTTCCGCCGCCACGAGGAGAAACCTCCATGATGTATGACTTGCCGTTTGTACACTCTCTTACCTCAATATTGTAAATTGAAGTTTTCATATCAAGAAGTGTCAAAAGACGCTGAATTTCGCCCTTTAGCTTCTCCTGATGTGCCTCGGAAATTGTTGAAGGCCAGCTGTATGCTGAGGGTGTGTATGGGTTTTCGCAGTTCTCATCAAAACGCTGTGCGGAGAATGAAACGAATTTCAGTTCGCCGTCAACAGAGAAACTGTCTGTATCAGAGGAATGACCTTTCTTTTCAAGGAAATCCTCAATAATGAATTCATCGCTGTGTGAGAATGAAATAGCATACTCAATGCTCTCACGGAGCTTTGCAGGGTCGTCAACTCTTGTTACGCCCTTGCTTCCTGCTGAATCTGTAGGCTTAACGATAACTGGCCAGTTGAAGTAATCCACATCACCAAGAGCCTCATCAATTGACTTATAGCCCTTTGCATTTGGAACGTCAAAGCCGTTGTCAGCAAGGAATTTACGGAATTTGCCCTTATTCTGAAGAATACTTACAGATTCATATGAACCGCTGTGGGGCAGACCAAGCTTTTCAGCTACATATGCAGCTGTTGCAACACCGGGGTCGCAGGCAAATGAAAGCACACCGTCAATATTGAGCTTCTTTGCTGCTTCAAGAACTGCTTCCTTATCAATAATGCTCACATTGCAGTACTCGTCCGAATACTTGTGGGCGATATTATCGGGAAGATAGTCGCAGGTTATAACGTAATAACCGAGATTATGGGCAGCCTCAATAATTGGCAGTATGTATCTTGAGCCGCCAAGCAGAAGTAATCTTTTCATAGGTTCACCGTAATAATTAAAGTACTTTAATTACATATCCTTTCAAAATAATATGGCTTTATGAAAGCCATTGACTGGTACGCCTGAATGGAATCGAACCATCGCACATAGCGTCGGAGGCTACTGCTCTATCCACTGAGCTACAGGCGCATAAAAAACTTAATGCAATAATCTGTAAAATGCACCATATAATATTATATCAAAAACTCTTGAAATTTGCAAGAGTTTATGATATAATAGTTTTAGAAAAAGACTTCTTTTACATTTTATGATATGGGGGTGAACATTTGGACTACATTTACATCATTGTTGCACAAACAGGAACCAAACCTGCACGGCTTTTCAGGTTTATGACAAAAAAGCCTTACAACCACGTTTCTCTCTCAGGCTGTGAGGATTTATCGGAAATGTACAGTTTTTGCCGCACATACCGCCTTTTTATGCTTCCCGCTACCTTTAACAAGGAAATTGTGGGCAAGGGAACCTTGGGACAGTTCGACTTTATTCCCTGCGAAATTTACCGCATAAAGGTAACCCGTGAGCAGAAAGAGGAATATAACCGCATAATACAGCATTTTTCCGAAAACCGTCACATATATTCCTACAATCTTCTCGGTCTTGTTCCTTTGCATTTAAAAAGAAACTGGAAACGCAACAAGCATTTCGTATGCTCGCAATTTGTGGCTTATACTATGGAAAGTATCGGTATTCAGCTTGAAAAGCCATTCTCTCTCTATACTCCCGATGATTTCCGCAATTTCCCCAATGCAGAGCTTTACTACGCAGGAGAGCTTAACTGCTTCTACGACGATATAACATCACAGCCCGAATTCCTTTTCCCACGCAGATACAGCAGTACATAAAAGCCGCAGTTCGGTAGGCACGAACATATATGAGGCAAAATAAAAATCGCTGTGTGGGGAAAATATATCGGTTTCAAGACGAAAGCTTTCCCCGACAACTTCAACTATAACATCCTCCTTGTCCACTTTTACAGCGGCAGGAGGTATTTTTTCATCCGTCAACATGTTGTAGGAATTGGCATAGGA
>CALFMA010000585.1 GCA_937880065.1 uncultured Ruminococcus sp. | reverse complement strand
TCAAGTCCCACGCTGTATGTCTTGCAGCAGACGGCGAGATCAGCCTTGAAATGGAAAAGGTAATGAATGCAATGCCTAATATGGAAAACGGCGCAATCAAGGCTCAGAGAGTTTTGGAAATAAACCCTGACCACGCAGTTTTTGCAAAGCTCAAAAACCTCTACAACGTTGATAACGATAAAATCGCAGACTATGCAAAGCTTTTGTATAATCAGGCACTTTTAATCGAAGGTATGAAGATTGAAAACCCTGTTGAGTATGCAAACTTGGTATGTAAGCTGATGACAGAATAAAACGCTATCCTTAGTCCGATAGTCATACAGAAGTATTAAAAGCCACTTTTGATGTTGAAAGTGGCTTTTTGCATTGCTTGTGACATTGACTTAGTGTGTCAGCGGTGTTATAATTAGCTGACAGATAAATAAGAATTTAAGGAGATGATATTTTGAAAGTAATGTTGACAAGTGCTCTTGGTGCTACAAGGAAAGTAAATGGAACAAAAGTACCTTCCATTATAATTCAATACAATGGATTTTTAGAAAGGCTTAAATCAATTTGGGTGCAGGATGCAAGGGTGTTAATTATTTGTGGTGACCCAAGCGATTACAAAAAGAATGATGGTTTATGTATCAACTTGAAGGACTCTTTTTGCATGAGTGGGCTAAGTGTTTCACACATTGACAAATGCGATAACAGAAATACTGGTATTATTGATGATTTGGAAAATATAGATGTAATTATTTTGGCAGGTGGGCATGTGCCTACGCAAAATAAATTTATGAAACAGATTCAGTTGAGAGAACGCTTATCGGATTATAATGGAATTATTGTTGCATGGAGTGCTGGCTCTATGAACTGTGCAGATATAGTTTATGCTGGTCCTGAATTTGAGGGAGAGGCAGTTGACCCACTTTATGAGCGTTGGATTACTGGACTTGGAATAACGAATATAAATATTTTACCTCATTTTCAAAGTCTTAAAGACGAGTATTTGGATGGTTTTCGCCTAATTGAGGACATCACTTTTGCTGATAGTATGGAGCATGAAATAATTGCATTGAATGATGGAAGTTATATAATGATTAATGATGGACAAGCGACATTGTATGGAGAAGCATACATGATTAAGGACGGACAACAAACACAAATCTGTAAGAATGGAGAAGCTTTCTCGTTGTAAAGAAAATAAAAACTCAGCTCTGCAAATCCCAATTTGTCGAACTAAATATCATTACATAGCCGTTTGTGACTAACAATCACGGACGGCTTTTCTATTTTGCAAGCTATATATTTCCTTATCTCTGCAATTCTTATTTTGTTAATACTTTTTGAGCTGTGCTTCAAGCACTAACTTAAACGTTATCGGAAAAGTGCGTGTTTTCGGCGTATTGTTACAATTAACAAAAATGTGTTACTTGATTTGTTAATTTAACTGAATGTTTGCTTGGACTATTGACCTTATGCACATTTGGTGGTATCTTTATATTAGCGAATTATATTAAAATTTTGGGGGTAGCTATGAAAAAACTAATCACATTGGTGCTTGCAGCCGCAATGCTTACGAGCTGTACATTACAGTCAATGACACCTACAAGCGAAAGCTATATGGCTGAGGACATTCAGATGCTCAGCTATAACGACTACTTGCCGTCTGATACTACCGATGAGGAGAAATTTGCACTTTCTCTCGATGTTGGTATTGACGAGCTTACGGAGAAAGAATTTGAGCTCTATTTTGAAAGTGTAAGAGCTTTGACAGAATTTCATAATGAGTATTATACTAACGCAGGCTCAGATGGTGTTGTTGCAGCTGTTAAGGTAAACAATGTGTATACCGCAGCTGAGATGAAAAGGGTGTTTGACCTTGTTTGTATGAATCATCCTGAGTTTTTCTGGCTCGCCAAGAATTACACTTATACAACAAGAAGCACCTACACCACGATGAACTATTACGCTGTAAGCGAATACGCAGTAGGTTCCGTAAGAAGTGCCGATAAAAACAGTCTGGATACGCACGTTGCAAATTGCATCAGGCTTTTGGCGGGTGAACGTGACGAATATAGTATGATTAAGGTAGTCCACGACTATATTTGTGATGCTACAAAATATGCTTATGACGAAAACGGTGGCCCACTTCACGATAGCTATACCTCAACTCCTGTTGGTGCGCTTGTTAAGAAATCAGCTATCTGCGAAGGCTATGCTGAGGCTTTTCAGCTCATTTTAAGAGAGTGTGGAATTAAGTGTGCAAACATTGTGGGAACATCGGAGGGCACTCCGGGAAAACCTGAAGCACATCAGTGGAATGCTGTTTTGCTTGACGGGAAATGGTATCTTGTTGATACTACATGGGATGCAGCAAACGATGGCGAAACCATCTATACATATTTCCTTATAGGCTCTGACAATCTCCCACATATAACAGATACAGAGGAACAGGGACAGTTCTGGCTCCCTGAGATTTCTGAAACTGATTATGTAGCATCAACCGGAGAATACGACAGATTCACTGTAACTACTGTTGCCCCTGTTGACGGAAGCATCAAGGTTTACAACAAAAATGTAGAGGTTGAAAGCGGAACAGAGGTTTGTGAGGGAACAGAGCTTACAGTAAAGCTTGTTGATTCATTTTTTAAGTTTACAGTTTTGCTCAACGGAACAGCTATCGAGGGCGAGAGCTTTGTTGTTGAAGAGGACACAGAGGTAAGCCTTTTACTTTCTGACAGTGTGCTTACAGGAATTGAGCTTCCGTATGTGGAGGATGTAGTTGCGTCAAACAGCTCACCACTTGCATGGCGTGATTACTACACCGATATCTATACCGATACGGGCTTTACCGATTACGCATATATTACATGGGATTTGACAGATTATAATGCCAAGAAAACCTCCGACGGAATGCCTTACGATTATGTTTCTACAGGAACTATTGAGCTTCCCGGTGGCGTTACTGCTACTCCTGAACAGTTAACCCTTGTGAGAAATGTCCATATCCAAGGATATTACAGAAAGCCGGATGTCGTAATCCCTTACGGCTATGTTCTTGAGATAACAGACAAGGACGGCAACGTTCTTAACGGAAGCATCGAATACGGAACAGAAATTTATTTCAAGGTCAAGGATTTCTCAGGCTATCGTGAAGCAGATATTTATTATGGTTCAGGCACAAGTGATATGACTCTGCTTGAAGATGAATCGGCTGAAATGGATGTGAAATTCTCAAATATAAAGGTTCAGGTAAAGGACTCCGCAATTATCTCTATCGCTGATATTGAGGACAGCTATGCTGTTGAAAACGGAACTCCTGCAACTGCATATTCTCTCGGCTTACCGACTTCTGTCCAGATTGATACCGAGGCAGGAAAAAGACCTGCATCTATTAACTGGGACCTCTCGGGCTATGACATAAACGACCCGACTGCCCGTGAGCTTACCGTTACGGGTGAGGTAATTCTCCCATCGGGAATTTCAAACGAAAACGAGATTTCGCTTTCCGTTTCGACAGTCCTTGATATTTCTGCGGGCGACGAAATCGACACTATTCTTACCGAAATCCCGACAGAGCTTAATGTGAACGACGGAACAGCAATTTCTCCTCTTGCACTTGGACTTCCTGATAGAATTATCTTTACTGATACAGACGGAAACGAGCACGAGGGCGTTCTTGAATGGACAAGCAGCGGTGACGCTCCTGAGTATACATTTACTGCAAAGCTCATAGCACCCGGCTTTAATTATGACGGTGAAATCAAAACTGTCGTTAAGGTGTCAGACGGCTTTGAAAAGCTTCCGACAGTAAATCTTGTTATTGCCGATAAAAATGGTAACAGCGTTACCGCACTTCAGCATTTCGGCAAAAACAAGTACGATATGACTATGACTATGACAGTATTCCCTGAACACTCAGGAAGAAGCTTCAGAATAGTCATTCCTGACGGCTTTACAATTGACAGCTATCCTAACGCTTCGCTTATCGCAGAGGTAGATGAATTTACCTATACAAAGCAGGGCACTGACCATGTGTTTGATATCGTTGTATCCGACGATATAGGCGATACCTCGGCTACAATTCTTATTGATATTAAGGCTACACAGATATGTGAGGCGACATATGAATACTCAAACGTTCGTGATTGTACTCACGATTTTGGTTATGTCTATCGAATGGGTCAGGAAATTCCTGTTACATACGAATACACAGCAACTGAAAACGGCAAAACCTATACGGTTGCTTTAAGACCACAGCAGGAAATTAAAATCCGTGATGACTATGATATGTCTCTGGAGGGCGGTAAATTATTCACTGTACCGTCAACTGTAGCAAATCTTGACGCACTTAATCTTTATTATGGTACTGAAAAGTGGGATTTCCCCGTTATGTTAAACGGAAATGACCACCCGTATATTTCTTACTTCAAGGCGATTATTCCTATGCCGGATGAGCTTGAGAGCTTTGAGATAACGAATCACAGCAAACTTGTAACAATTGAAAAGCAGGGT
>CALFMA010000584.1 GCA_937880065.1 uncultured Ruminococcus sp. | reverse complement strand
TTCAACATTGTGCCATATATCGTCAAAAGCTTCGTATTATTCGGAGCGTGGACGGTGGGCAACTGGGCGGTCTGCACACTCCTTGACGGCGAGGGAACTATGAAAAATATCTGCATTTACAGTGCCTATTCCCTCGTTCCCTACGTGGCACAGCTGTTTATAACCACTTTTCTCTCACATTTTCTCATACGTGACGAGTCAGTTTTCCTCAATATTATCGCCATAATCGGCACAGGCTGGACGGCAGTTCTGCTCTTTTCCGCTATACGCTCCGTTCATCAGTATTCGGCAGTAAAGACAGTTTTCGCCATTATTCTCACAATTGCGGCAATGCTGATTATGCTGTTTCTGCTCATTCTCCTGCTGTTTCTCATTCAGCAGGTGGCAATTTTCTTTATGACTCTGTTTACGGAAATTTCCTACAGAGTGAAATCCTGAAAGGCGGTGGAATATGAAGAAATTTAAAAGCTTCCTGCTCTGCCTCCTTGCGGTGTCAACTGCCGTAGTTACGGGAAATTCCTTTGCTGACGAGAGTTTTCCCACTCCCGATAATTCCGTGGAGGAGCAGGAGGAGGGGAAATCTGCCGTATCCTCAAAGCTTGCGGAAAGCGTTGAAAAAGTGGCTGTTCCCTATGCCGATATTACGGAATATCTGGAAAAAATCGGTACAGTTGAGGGCATTGACATCTATTTCAAGGATAAGAAAATTGACGATATAATATGGGAAAAGCACGGCGGAAAGCCTGCTAAAAAGTCCGATTATACCCGTCAGCAGGAAAAAATTGCGGATAAAATAGACGAAATCGAAAAGCTTGGGGAATTTGTAGCCGTTGACGCAAAGGCCAAAAAGGCTCTTGCGGATTTTGAAAAAGGGCAGAAATGCGACAAGGGAAAGGTCTGCATAAGCAGCGGAGGTCGGTATCTGCTTTACTTAAACGACGATATGACGAAACCGCTTAATATAAGACAGGTTGTGTCAACAATTGATAATCCCCACCTTTTCAGTTCCCTTGACGGTGAAACCCTTGAACTTATTGACAGGGATTTTAAAAATATCCTTTTCACCTATAAAAAAAGCGGCATTGAGGACGGAAAATCAGTATTTTATACCCCTGACAAAAAAGGTTTTGCGTGGCTTTCTTCCGACTGCAAGCAAGTTATTGCGGTGGCGAGGGTATGCGGTGAAAATGAGGATTTCCGACTTCTCATTGATGACCGACTTGGAAATATTGCCCTTGAAAATAAGAAAACAGGCTATATATGGTGGTCTGTGCCGTTGGAGGCTTCACGGGATAAAAATGCCACACCTCTGCTTATAAATGAGCTTCGTTCTTCAAATAAGCTGACCTATGGAATTCCCTCAAAACATTCCACAACTATACTTCGTTCAGCCAATGACGAATGTGAAATCATTGTAAAAGATGTGGAAAACGGCGTAAAAGTCACATATCGCTACGAAAAGGGATTTGAAATCCCTGTGGAGTATATTCTCGAAAATGACCATATCCGTGCAAGGCTGAAAATCAGCGATATGAAAGAGCCTGACAATGAAAATATCATCACGGAAATGAGCATAATGAACAGCTTCGGGGCAGGGGATATGACCGAGGAGGGCTATTTCATAATTCCCGACGGCTGTGGAGCGTTAGTTCGCTTCAACAACAGAAAAACTATGGATACCAACGCATATTCCCAGCCTGTCTATGGCAGGGATATTACCGCTGTCCCAACCCATAAGGGAGCAGTTACGGAACAGCTTTATTTCCCTATGTACGGCATTGTCAAGGAGGATAATGCTATGCTTGTAATTGCGGAAAAAGGCGATGCAAACGCAAATCTTTCCGTCAGCGTGTCGGAGCAGTCCAACAGCAGCTACAATTTCTGCGGCTTCAATTTCACGCTGAGAGGAACAGATACTTTTTATATGTCGGGCAGCAACGATAAATTCACCGTATTTGAAACAGGGGATATAAAAACGGAGGACATTGAACTGCTCTATTATCCTATAGCGGTGAAAAATGCCGATTATACGGACGTTGCTGAAAAATACCGTCAGTATCTCATAGAAAACGGCGGAGTTGAAAAAAAGTCAATTCCGCAGATTCCACCTGTGTATGTTTCCCTTTACGGCGGAATGGAGAAGAAAAAGCCTGTTTTGGGTATTCCCGTAACGAAAAAAAATGCCGTTACTGATTTTATGCAGGGCAGGGAAATTCTCAACGACTTGACGGAAAGCGGAGTTGACAACATTGTGGCTGTCTATAAAAACTGGACGGATAACGGCATTGAAAATAAGGTTGATACAACTGCAAAGCCTTCGTCTGTACTGGGCGGAAAAGACGAATTTACAGCACTTTCCGACTTTATTGCCGACAACGGCTATGAACTTTATCCCGTTTCCGATAACCGTGATTTTTATTCGGGAAACGGCTATAATTCCATAAATAATACTTGTGTGCGGATTTCGGGTTCATATTCACGAATTGTAAGTTATGACCGTGCCTATGACATTCCCGACGGCTTCAAGGACAATATGTCCCTGCTGTCACCTGCCTATTATGGCGAAGTTTTTGGCGATATTGCGGAAAATTACGCAGATGCAGGTATTTCGGGAGTATCCTTGGGCAATCTCACATCTTCCCTTTACGGCGATTACGGAAAGCGTGAATTATCCCGAGGTGATGCCAAAAAGCTTGCGGCTGAGGGATTTAAGCTTATTTCGGATAAACTTGAAAAGGGCATACTTGCGGATACCGCCAATGCCTATGCCGTACCCTACGCAAGCCACATTATAAATGTACCCCTTAATTCAAGCAGATTTGATATTTTCAACGAGGACATTCCCTTTTATCAAATGGTTATGCACGGTCTTGTGCCGTATTCCTCAACAGCTGTAAATGGCAGCGCTGACAGGGATAAGCTTATTCTTACGGCTGCGGCTACGGGCAGTTACCTCAATTATGATATGATTTACGAGGACGCTGCGGAACTTAAAGATACGGAATTTGACGTGTATTTCTACGCAAATTATGAAAATCATGTGATTTCAGCAGCTGCCGAATACAGGGCATTGAAACCGCTGTATGAGGAAATTGCGGATAAGTACATCACAGGCTATTCCGCTGACGAAAAGGGAAATATTACCGTAAGCTATTCGGGTGGAACTGTGGTAAAAGCCGATTTTTCGGAAAATACCATATCCTATGGCGATAATACAATTGACCTTGACAACATTGAAAAAGGAGGTTATTTCTACTGATGAGCAGTTCAAAAAAAGAAAAGAAACCTCGCCGCATTTCCTATGAAAAGCGGAAAGCCCTCTACGGCTATGGATTTATCAGCATATGGCTTGTGGGAACGCTGTGCTTTTTCTTTATTCCTCTGCTGAAATCCTTTATATGGTCATTCTGCGATGTCACCATTGACACAGGTGACACCAATCTGAAATGGATAGGACTGAAAAATTTCGAGGACGCATTGACAGTTGACCCGAAGTATACGGATTGTCTGAAAACGGCATTGCTTGAAGCTCTGTGGAAAACTCCGCTGATAGTGATTTTTTCCCTGTTTATAGCGGTTATTCTCAATCAGAATTTCAAGGGCAGAGCTGTGGCAAGAGCGATTTTTTTCCTCCCTGTAATTATTGCAACAGGCCCTGTTTATGCCATTATAAGCGGCGATATAAACTCAACGGGCAACACAGGTGCGGCACAGTTTTCCACTATGTTCTCCACTAATATGGTAGGAGAATTGCTCCAATTTCTGGGGATTTACGGTCTTAGCGACAATATGGAGGCTGTAATTTCAGCAGTTTCCGACAATATTTTCAGTATCGTATGGGCAAGCGGCATACAAATTCTGCTTTTCCTTGCGGCATTGCAGACAATTCCCACATCTGCCCGTGAAGCGGCACAGCTTGAGGGGGCAACGGCTTGGGAATATTTCTGGAAAATCACATTCCCCTACGTGAGTCCGTTTATACTGGTGAATTTCATTTTCACCGTAATCGACTCCTTTACCAATCCCACAAACCCTGTTATGAAGCGAATTCTCGCCCTGCGTGATGACTGGCAGTTCGGAGAAATTTCCGCTATGGCTTGGCTGTATTTCGGAATTATCCTTACCGGTATCGGCATTGTCACTTTCGGGGCAAATAAAATGATTTACTATGAAACGGAATAGGAGGTGCAGAAATGGCAGACAATTCCCCTAAAGAGCTTTCAAGGGAAGAAATCGGCTATATACGGCGAAAAAAAGCTGCCGAAGCAGTTTTTCCGATTTTCAGATTTATTATACTTTTCGGGCTTGGCTTTGTAATTCTGTACCCTCTTATTTATATGGTAAGTTGTGCATTCCGTGAGAGAGGGGATATGAACGACCCCACGATTATGTGGATTCCACGTCATTTCACCCTTGACATAATGAAAGAAACCCTTGACGCTATGGGATTTCCCAACACGCTTATAACAACGCTGTTTCTCAATGTGGGCTGTGCCTTGGTGCAGGTTGCCTCCTGTGCGGTGACGGGTTACGGCTTTGCAAGATTTAAATTCAAGGGGCAAAAGCTGCTGTTTGCGGTAGTTATAATGATGATTCTGGTGCCGCCGCAGGTTATTGCCTTGCCCTTGTATTCCCAGTTCAGATATTTCGGAATAGGGGAATTTACCGTAAATCTCATTGATACGCCCCTTACCATGTATCTCCCTGCATTGACGGCAAACGGCATACGTGCAGGGTTGATGATACTGATATTCCGCCAGTTTTTCAAGGGATTGCCACGGGAAATTGAAGATGCGGCATATATTGACGGCTGCGGACCATTCAGAACATTTTTACAGGTAATGATACCCAATGCGTCAGCGGCATTTCTCACAGTATTTCTGTTTTCGCTTGTGTGGTACTGGAATGATTACTATGTAAGTGCCACATTTTTCACCGATACACGGACGATTTCTCTCATGCTCCGAAGCCTTGACACTGAGCTGAAACGCAAGCTTTTCGGCACGATTTCCGCTGAAATTTCCCCAAGAGAGCAGATAGTGTGGAAAGAGGCAGGCTGTCTGATTTCCATTACCCCTCTGCTGATAGTTTATGTGTTCCTGCAAAAGCATTTCATTGAGGGAATTGAACGCTCGGGAATAGTAGGGTAGATTAATTAAGAATTAAGAATTATGGACGGCGGATTAATTTCTGCCGTTCTTATTTTGTATAAAAGCCGTTAGCTATTAGCCGTTAGCCATTAGCCAATGGGTGCGGTTATTTTTCTGTATGCTGTTGATTATATCAGCACATAAATAAAGAACGGCAGAAATTAATCCGCCGCCCATAAATTTTTAATTCTTAATTACCCC
>CALFMA010000583.1 GCA_937880065.1 uncultured Ruminococcus sp. | reverse complement strand
GTATGTCAAGGCGGACAACGAAAGCATACTTCCGTATGGTGAGGAAGTCCAACGACGGCATACGTCATTTATGCCATTAGATTTGTCTACTGTTGTTTTAGGGATTGGTATAAATTTGCTTGTTCAAAAATCTCAATACTCAAGAAAGAGGAATTAACAGCGTTACTAAGAAACCGTCCTCACGATGAGAGCATATAAGTTCACCATTCATTCTTTCCATTAACATACTTGAAATATACAAACCCAGACCGCAACCGTCTTTTTCAGAAGCATTGCTTCCACGATAAAAACGTGCAGTTACAAGACTGATTTCATCTTTTGGAACACCTGTGCCATAATCACGGAATGACATTTCAAGATAACCCTCTCG
This sequence comes from uncultured Ruminococcus sp., assembly GCA_937880065.1. The sequence goes on along the minus strand of CALFMA010000583.1, from coordinate 1,659 downwards.
GATTTTATAACCAACGTCAATAACAGTTCCTGCATATTTATAGGAATTACCTATGATATTGCCGATAATCTGAGAAAGTCTTGTCTTATCCACAAGTATCATACATTCAGGGATTTTACTCTCCCGTGCAAGCGTACTTGTATCCAGTTCCGACAACAATTGATGTAAAATCTCGGATGATTCATCCCGACATTCAACCTGAATTTCTCCAAGATCATCCAAAGAAGATGTCAGCAGGTCATTGACAAGCACGTTTATCTGCTCTGCTTTCTGATTGATATTGTTGATTTTTTCAAGCAGATATTCATCTTTAACCTTTACATGCAAAAGTTCACACAGCAGCTTTATTCCTGTAATCGGAGTTTTAAGGTCATGACTGAGAGATGCAATCATTTCCTTTTCTTTAAGCTTCAATGCAGTTTCACGGCGGCGTGAAGCTTTCAGTTCCTCACGCATAATATCAAAGCTTTCTGTAAATTTTCCAAATAGATTATTTTGTGCAAGCATTAACGGCTCATCAAGTTTGCCGTTTGCAACATTAACTGCAAACTGCTCCATTTTGCGAAATGGTCTGATAATTGTCATTCTGACGTAAACACCGTATATCAGAATTGCTGTAATTATAATCAATAATAAAATGCCTGATGATACCAATAACCTGAACCTTATAGCATTATAACTTGTTTTTGCAGGATCAGGAATTACAATTGTTCCCAAAAATCTGCTTTCATCATGAACACTCAGACAAAGACATTCGTTCTGCATTGCTTCCTCTGTAGAATTTATATCTTTCAAATCCTGTGCAGCTGTTGAATAAACAACCATATTTTCACTATTGAATACGAGCATTTCCGTCTTAAAACTATTCAAATCAACAGTTTCAAGTTCTCCCCAATTTTCTTTTACAGTTTCTGTCAGGTCATTTAATGCAAGTGTATCTACCTTTTTATCTTGATAGGAAAATGTCAGCGATGCAAACAATGCCATTCCTGCAAGAATAATTGCAATTACAAGAAGCAGTATTTTACTGTATTTCATATAAACATCATGCCTCCATGATATATCCTACTCCCCAGACAGTTTTTATTATCTGCGGAGAATTGCTGTCAGCTTCAATTTTTTCCCGAAGATGCCTTATATGAACAGCAAGTGTTCCTTCACCGATAAATTCATCTTCCCATACATTTTTCAGAAATTCATCCTTCGAAACAACTCTACCACGATTTTCAAGCAAGTACAGCAGCATCTTATATTCCATTGCTTTCAATGGTAAAACATTGCCATTATTGATAAGCTTATGTGAGGCGGTATCAAGATAAATATTTCCAGCTATAAGGATTTCTTTTTCCTGTTTCTGCGTTGACTGCTTATCTTCAGAAACAGCTTTGGCGTCAGACATTTGCTGTCTGACGCTGCTGTTTTCATATCGTTTAAGAATTGCTTTTACTTTTGCAAGGAGAATATTAAGTGTATACGGTTTTTTTATGTAATCGTCACCGCCGATATTAAGGGCTGTGAGAATATCATCATCGCTTGTACGTGCACTGATGAATAAAATCGGCATATCATATTTTGCACGAATCTGCTTACACAGTTCAAATCCTGAGCGTTCTCCCAGATTGATATCCAGAAGAAGCAGCGATACTTCATTATCTTCCA
>CALFMA010000582.1 GCA_937880065.1 uncultured Ruminococcus sp. | reverse complement strand
TCTTTAAAAACACGGAGACATCCTGTAAGAACTGCAAATTCAAGAGAATTATTTGTCTTTAATACACTCTCAAATACTGAACGAATCAAATTAAGCATCTGTTCATAAAATCCATTGAAATACGCACTTTCAAGGGGAACATCGTATTCGTCAATCAGTATTATGACATTTTTCTTATACGCAATACTAAGACAATCCGATAATACTCTGACGGCATTTATATACGAAGCATTTTCCGCTGTACCATCACATATACTTTTAAATGTTTTCTTATTATCAGGCATAATATCACTTGAATTAAAAATATCACGATGTCGCCAGAATTCATTTTTTATAAGTTCTTTATATTGCTTAAACGAATATTCATAACTCGGCTGCTTCATACTTTTCAAAGAAAGAGTAATAACAGGATATTGTCCCTGATATTCCTTGTACTTCTCCCCTGCCTTTGAGATATTCAGTCCCTCAAAAAGATATGCGTTATCTTCCTCGGTTTTCTCAAAATATCGCTGTATCATGCTCATATTAAGAGTTTTTCCGAATCTTCTTGGACGGGCAAAAAGATTTACAGAAGATTTGATGTCGATAATATCCTTTATCATTAAAGTCTTATCAACAAAATAACAACCATTATCGATAAGACGTTTGAAATCTTCTATACCTATTGGTATTGGTTTGAAATCCACTGTTTTCACTCCCTTGCTTTTGATATACTTATATTATACAGCATTTTTTTATATTTTGCAAGAGGGTGAACACCTGATTATTAATTTTTTTAATTCTGATACACTTGACAAAAAACTCTGTATATGGTAAAATTAAATAAACGAAGTAATAGGTGATAATGAAATGATAATCCGACATGAAGACCTCATCGGCACCTATGAACAGAAGAAAAATCTGGTAATGCAGTTTAATCTGTTTCATGATATTTTCTTTTCTGCTGTTATGAAAGATAAAGATGCTGCCGAATATGTTCTTCGTCTATGTACTAATATATGAAAAGAAATCATTGCTTGAAGATGTACCATGGGAAAACAAAGTCTATGGGTTATATCTGAACGCAGAAGAAACTGATAACTCACAGCTTTCGGAAATGCTGCAATACTTCCGTACCGCTGACCCTACAGATCAGCGATTTGGAGCATTGTCGGACATAGTCCGTGAGCAAAAAGGCGTAAAAGAGGAGGTTACTGATATGTGTAAAGCTGTTGAAGATTATGCAAGAGAACGTGAAGCACTTGCTAAAACAAATAAAGCTATAGAAGTTGTTAATAATCTGCTTGCAGAAGGTTTCAGTCTTGAAAAATCATTAAAGCTTGCAGGTATTGATGAAGAAACTTATCGCCAGTACTCCGATAAAAAATAAATGCTTCTCCTTTCTGCAAGTTTGTTGCAGAAAGGAGAAGTTTTTTACCGTTCTTTTCCAAGCCTTATACCAAGCTTCTCGAATCTGACAGCATATTTTTCAGCAAGCTTTCCTTTGCGGAATTTTGCTTTGCAATTGGCAATCCAACGACCAATGTTGTAGCCATCATCGCATACACAATTACTTTTAAGAGCTTCTATACCATATTCAGATATAAACTTCTCAAGGTGCTGAAAGCCTATTTCGTATAAGTGTTCAATCTAATTATTTTCTTTCCAGTCAATACCAATATACTCCAAAAGCTTTATGTATTCATCTGAAAGCTTACCATTACGATACCGCTTTTTCTGACGGTCAAGCCATAATCCCAGTCCAAAGCCGTCTGAAATATAGCCTTTTGGAATATCCAGATTGCCATTTTCTTCATAGTATGCTTTAGCCTGATTATATCCGTTCATACCATATTTCATCTGAACGTATTCTGCCATATTGCATACCTATTGATTGAAGTTTTTCCAACTGTTCCGCAGTATGCTTTTTCTTTCGCTTACCCTCTGCTATAAGTTTCTGTTCATTCAGCCATTTACTAAGCCAAACGCCATTCACTACATATTGTGCAGGGACATTCAGATTGCCATACTCCTCAAAATAAGCTTTTGCCAGTTGGAATTTTTCTTCCCATGGGTCACTTTTTTCAAGAACAAAGCCTATATTCCGCAGTTTTTCAATTCGTTCTTCTGACAATTTTCCTTTTTCAAAAAAATCTCTCTGATGCCGAATCCATTTTCCAAGAGCAACACCATTGTCAGTTACATAACTTACAGGAATATCGAATGAACCATTCTTCTTATAGTACTCGCATAGCAGCTGATACGCTTCATTCCACTGTTTTTCGTACTTGTTGCCCCATATCATACCTAAAGCATCAAGACGTGATATCTGTTCAGAATTAAGTTCTCTGTAACCACTTTTTATTGTGCCTTTTCGATTCGAACGGAGTGTCTGAATCCATTGACCAAGACGGATTCCGTTGCTATCTATATAATCAAAAGGAACATCAAGATTTCCGTATTCTCTGTGGTAGCGAACTGCTGCAGCGTAGTTTTCTTCCCATAGATAATCAAGAACATCCCATATCATTCCGATTTCATCAAGGGATTCAATTCTTTCATCAGATAACATTCTACTTTTTATTCCGCTTTTTCTGCCATTTTTCAGTATTTTCAGAGATTTAACAAAACTATAAATTTTTCATAATTTTAATATATATACTTGTATA
>CALFMA010000581.1 GCA_937880065.1 uncultured Ruminococcus sp. | reverse complement strand
AAAAGACAATGTAATAAGTTCTATTGAACCAATGCGTAAAGAATTGGCGGAGAATATTGCAGAAATTAAAAAACATAAAAACGAGTATAAATCTTTAATTCAAATACCATAAATTAATATTTAACTATAATTATATCTTTTATTATGAAAGTACGCTATGCGATATAAGAATAAATAAACTACTATTATAATGGTTATTGTAGAGAATATTAAAGCGATTTTATTATACTTGCTATTTTTATCTATTATGATCTCTTCGTTGATATTAGTGTCATATATATTTTCCAAATCAAGTTTTAGGGGTGTCCGTCTGATTTCAGAAGAATTGCTTCATTGCTGATTGCCGCCATTTGTTTCATCAGTCCCACATCGAACATGAACAGCTTGAAATGATTGAGCTGTTCATAAGCTTTCAGCGGATGTTCAGGCTTGCTGACATTATAAATACGCATAACCATCCCTGCGGATACAAGCCATTCTATAGCTTCTTCAAACTCTCTCGCCCTTGCACCCTCTCGTACACAACCAAAAATAAATTTTTCGTTATCTTTTGAAAGCTGTGTCACAAGACTGCGGAACACCATAAGAATACGTCCGCTATTGACTTTTCCATTGTGCTTGGAGAAGTCATTTTCATAAAGTTCAATCAATTCCTGTTGAATTCGAGAGATTTCCGCAGGGTCTTTGTGAGTAATCCACGACTGCACACATTCAGGCATACCGCCGATAATCAGGTAATAATTGTATGCGTCAAGCAATCTGTGGTGGAAGATTCCCTCTATCTGCTGTCCCTTTTGGATAGCCGTATAGTAAGTATACAAACCCTCGTCCGATGCAGCAAGAAATTCGTCAAAAGTCATGGGACTGATATTCAGCAGATTTACCTTGCCAACAGGATAAGATTTCGGTTTTGCAAGCAATGTTCCAAGCAGACTTCCTGCCGAAATGATATGATATTCATTCGCTTTTTCACAAAAGTATTTCAAGGAGTTAAGTGCTTCAGAACATTCCTGTACTTCATCAAAAATAATCAGATGCTTTTCGGGAAGAATTTTTTTCCCCTTTATCATTCCCAGCAGTTCAATAATTCGATGCGGATTCTTGTTTGTTTTAAAGGCAGATTGCAGTTCATCCTCCTCATCAAAGTTAAAATAAAATGTATCATCATAATACAGCCTGCCGAATTCTTCCATAAGCCATGTTTTTCCCACCTGTCTTGCACCTTTGAGTACAAGCGGCTTGCGGTCAGTACTGTTTTTCCAAGCTAAAAGCTGCTCAATTGCATTACGTTTCACATTATCACTCCCCTTTTATAGCAAACGACAAAATCTTTTGGCGTTTGCTATTTGCCGATCCGCACGGAGCAAACTTTAGTTTGCGGATGTGCGAGGCACTATAAATATATTATACCACTTTTTTGAGAGAAATACAAGTAGATTTTACACATTTTTTGAGATTTCAAAACTGTATTTTACACATTTTTTCTTTGTATCCATTTTTATTACAAGAGATTCCCATAGCAATATTGCTTACGTGCCACTATTGCTCCACCAATTATACCTTGCCAAAAAGACGAAAGCAGAAAGGAAATTTATCAAGGAAGAAAAACACAGGAATACTGTCGTATTTCAAGTTTTTCTGACACAGAGAAATTTTCTTTGTGCCGAGTATTTGATGGCAAGGTTTAGTTGGGGGAGCAATAATACAAAGCACTCAGGTGGCTTTATGCGGTGTACTACTAATACCAATCCCTAAAACAACAGTAGACAAATCTAATGGCATAAATAATGAAACCGATACAAAATTCAAAAGTGCCGTGCAGTTCGTTGCTGCACAGCACTTTTATTTTTTCATAATACATGGACTTTGTGGCAAATATACGCTTACTTTATATTGAATGCACGTTTAAGTTTCGCTTCCAGATCAGGTTCAAGCAAGCCATCATTCATCATCTGAATGCAAACAGTCTTTAATTCAGAAGGCATAGTTTTCAACTCATCCACGGATAATCTATCGAGAATCTCCATAGTCTGCAACATACTGTCTAATTCGTCACTTTCACATATATAATTCATCTTATAAGCTATATCATCAGCTTTAGCAACAGTATCAACCATTTTCAATTCAACGCCGCAATCCTTGCTGAATGACTGAAGCAGACTGTATGTACGGTCATCTGGTACACAGATTGTCTTTGGAAGTCTTTTGTATTTCAGAAGTTCATCTGCAAAGCTATCCAGTATTTTTTGTGCATTTATATTGTAATCGCAAACACTCTCAACAGGCAGGATATATTCATTTCTGCACTCTACAGCTATCAGTAATGCCGGGAAATACGGAGCATCAGTTGATTCTTCCTGACAAGCTTTCCTTATGTGTATAACCTTACATTCCCACTTGTTAAGCTGCTTCAATGCTTTCAGCTTAGATACTTTTGACTTGCTCAAAGAAGGTGTTGGAAAATCTTTTGCCGTTTTATTTGGAAGCTGCGTAGTCTGCCAGTCAAAACTGTCACCATTGGGAACAAGATACGGTATTTCAAAACTTTCGATAAATCCAAGATTTTCAGCGGAAGTACCCTTTAATTTTTCAGATACAAATATAGCCGCTTCAAGTGCTTCTCTGAGAAGTTCGTATTCTTTCTTATCTTCAACATACCACGGCATATGGTAGGACTTCATACGGAGTATAGCGGGATAACTGTTAGCACCTCTTAAATTTACGCCATTACGTTTAGTGTATTCCTGAACAGAGTTGAGGTCAGCCAGTCGCAGACCGTCTTTATTGTTAAAGCAAATCTGCAAACATTCCTGAGATATCATACACTCAAAAAGAGCCTCATCATTATTGCTGTACTGCGGACCTAAAATATTATAGAAACTGGAAAATCCATTTTCGCCAATATACAAGGACATTCCGTAAAACTCACCGTTTCTACCCATTACATTGCAATATCCAATCTCTCCGTTTGAAAGCTTCACCGCAAAAAAATCGGTATCATACAATTTATTCCACAGCTTGACCTTTTTGAAACGCAGCGCTGTGTCATAAAGTTCATCAGGGACAGGAACAAGTGGTTTTTCAAGCTCCGATATTTCCTCATCATCGTCAAAATACTCGTCCTCATCATCAAAGTATTCATCATCGTCGTAGTATTCGTCTTCATCATCAAATACAGGATACTGCATTGGAGCTGCACCTTTTGTGCGGACTACCACAGGTTCTTTTGTATCCTCATCAAGAATATTCAATACTTTGCACTGAAAACGCCAATCGTCGCCAAAGTCGAAGATATACAGGAACTTCTTTCCAACTGCAAGTTTAATGAACTGGAGCTTATATGAATCTGTTGTTCGGAATCCATCTTCTTCTGCATAAGGGGAATAATAACAATCCATATCATCCCATGCTCTGTTGTTCATAAAGAAAGCGTGGAGGTGGTCGTTAGCAAAGTCAAAAGCGTCCAGTATGGCATCTGATAATTCTTCAAGAGTTGCCATACCTGATATTCTGATATGTCTATAACAGCCTGTGCCAAGCGATACACTTATTACATACGATTTAGTTTTTATTTTTACTTTCATAATGATACCTACCATTCAAATTATTAAGGGCATTTTTAAAACCCAAACACGAAGAAAATCAAGCCGTGAGGGGAATTTTTAGAGGTTCCTAATAGACATTATACACCTTTTTGAATAAAAAAGCAATGGATTTATTGAAAACTTCCTTAATACTCCTTAAAATCAAGCGTAATTTGAACAGATTTTCCATTTTTTGTTTCTTTATCATATTTTAATTCAATTCTCTCAGTGCCTGTTTTGCTAAGATAAAAATAGAAAACCTCATCTGATTTATAAGGTTTACCAAAAACTTTTTCAGCATCATCAAGAGAAGAACCTTCTCCTATGCCTTGTACGATCAAACTATCGGCATGTGAAATATCTGAACATTTTGTATCGTCCGTGTATTCTTCTGCGGTAATACCATCAAAAAATAAATAACACACCTTTGTTTCACTACCGTCATCATTAACCTTGACAACAGCACCATCACAGCATTTTTCTTCAAATAACGAATCATAAATATAATCCATTTCATATCCTTTTCCGAGGTCGTTTACACAAAACGGAAAATCGATTTTCTTCCCCTCAAAGGTTATATCCTGCTTTACTTTCTCCCAATCAAATCCTTCTGATAGGTTTTCAGTAGCACCCACAGAGTCCGCTGTGGAATCAGGTTCCGAGTTGTTATCAACTCCGCATCCACACGCTGCCCCTGCCAGCATAACCCAGCAGAGAAACAAACTAAGTATTTTTCTTTTCATTCAAATTTCCCC
>CALFMA010000580.1 GCA_937880065.1 uncultured Ruminococcus sp. | reverse complement strand
ATAACCGCCGTTCCCTCAAACTTTTCAGCCTTGATATTCCGCTGTATTTCGGCAAAAACAGCTATGAATACTCCGAAAATGAGTTGTCTGAAAATTCCCTTTACTTCTTTGAAAAAAAGCTGCCAATAAGCATTAAAACCACGAAATACAGGGAATTAGACCGTATCACTTCAACTTTATCCGAAGCTGAACTGAAAGAGCAGCTTATGGAGAAAATTTACCTCTATGAGAAAAATTATTTACAGGATTGCGAAATAATTTCCCGTGACATAAAAGAGGAAATCACCGATGAGGGAATGACTCTGAGGGTTACATACAAATTGCAGGGTGACATTTGCGAACAGCGTGAAATCCCCGTAAAATAGCGAAAAAAAGAACACCGCAACTGCGGTGTTTCTCTTTTATTTAGCTCCTGAAATTATACCTTCAAGGAGTGTATTATTCCACTTCATTGACTTTCTGTCAATTATTCCGTAACCGTCCTCGCCCTTTGCCTTGTTGTTATCCCAGACAAAGCACTTGATTCCACGCTTTTTCGCCGATGATATGTAGTAATTGTAGTATTCCTTTCTTGTAGAATCATCTGCAATGCCTACACAGCCGAATTCAGCGATAATAAGCGGAGTTCCCTTATCAATAAACTTTTTCTTCATAGAGTCGAATTTCGCATCAAGTTCAGACTTTTCAGCCTGTCCGAATGTGGTGCTTTCTCCCGATGCAAATCGCCAAGGGGCATAATAATGAATCGACACAATGAGGTTTTTGTCGTTTGGAACGATAACGTCATTCATTGCAACTTCCTCGGCACAAGCACCGTAAGCTGAGATAATCAGCGTTCTTTCGGTATTTTTTCCGCCGCTGGCACGTACAGTATCAACGAAATCCTGCACGTATTTATTCACAACAGCACGTTCTGCCGCAGTTCCGCCCATCCATTCGTTAGTACTTCCGATTGTTCGGGCTTCGTTCATTCCCTCGAAAATCAGCCTGTCGCCGTAATCCTCGAAATAGTTGGCAACCTGAGTCCAGATTTTCTTGTATTTCGCACTATCCCCCGAATATTCGGCTTCTGTGGGATTGAACCAGATATAGTCGTCGTGGTGCATATTGATAATTACAAACAAATCGTTGTCGTAGGCGTAATCCACAACCTCTTTTACACGTCCGAGCCAGTCTTTCTGAATTACATCGCCATCCATATGCTCTCCCCAGGTTACAGGGATACGGATTGCGTTAAATCCTGCATCTTTTACGGATTTTATCAGTTCCACGGTAGTTTTTGGATTGCCCCAGCCAAGTTCCGTAGCAAGTCCAGTTCTGTTCGTATTGTAGCTTTCAAGGCTGTTTCCGAGATTCCAGCCCACCTTTATATTCTTAACAATTTCCGCTGAACTTCTGAAGCCATAAGACTCTGATTCCACGTTATTCTGCGGTTTTTCCTCCTTGACAGCAGGCACTGCCTCTGTGGAATCACCAAGGCTGTATTTAATTGAAACCGAATCAAGAGTAGCCTCTGCCTGCTCACTCCACCAGTAGCCCAAAATAAGCTCACCGTCCTCATTTGCATAATTTTTCGCCTGTGGTTCGATAATCCAAGTAAGAGAAATTTCTGAGCTGTCGGTGAATTCCGCCACATCGTTTGACATATATTTTCCCTTGGAGGACTCATAGCCGAATGCTCCTGTAAATTTACCGAAGCCGCCTCCCGATGAGATTTTATATGTAACCGACTGTGGAACTGCTCCCTTTGGAAGCGTATCTGTAGGAATTCTGATTGTATTGTCCTCGCTGTTATGATTAACACTTTTGCCAATTTCAAGGTCAACTGTGCCGTCACAGGGAATTTCAGTTGTACGTGTGATATTGCATATTACATTTTCAATGCGTAAGCCTGTAGCTCCGCCCCACCAGTAGCCGAAAAGCACCTCTCCGTTAGCTGAAACATAATCGGAAACATCATCGGGGAGAGTCCACGTAATTTCGCCGTATGTACCCTCTGTGGGAGCTGTGAATTCACCTGTCTGATGCCATCCCTCACCGGTAGCCACAGGACAATCCTCGGTTACCGAGATACCGCAGCCACCCTTGAACTGCCCGATATTATAGCCGTCTGTGGAATATATTACAAAGGTGAACGAGTTGATTTTATCACCCTCACGCATAAAATCCGCAAGAGGAAGTTTCAGCGTATTATAGCCGTTTGTACGTCCTATAACAGCATCTACATTCTGCTGTATTCCAAGATTTGCGGTAACTGTTTCAACAGGGCTTATGTGCTTGGTGGGAGGCTCTGTAGTTGGCTCTGTGGAAGCAGTTTCAACCTTATCCGCCGTTGTTTCGGAGCTGTCTGTTTTATCCGTCTTATTCCCCTTTTCATCTGTGGGAACAATGTCCGTATTCCCTGATTTTTCGGGAATTAACTTTCCGCTGAATGTTGCCACAGCCGCAAGAAACAGGGCAGAAAATATAACAGCTAACTTTCTTTTCATTATATACATCCTTTTCAACTTGCCTTGAATTTCAAAGCAATAAAACTTCTAAGATAATACCTCACAAAGCCTGTGCGGTATTTCTAAGCAATAGGGCTTATGCAAAAAACTGCATACAAGCTGATTATAGCATATTTTCGCCAATTTTGCAATATATGGAGCTATTTCTAATTGCAAATAATTTGTGAATAACTAAATTGTTTCAAGTAATATGTAATTGCAGATAATTTGATAAATATGTTATAATTGACTTTTCGGAAAATTTAGTGTATACTTAATTTATGTGTGAATTTATGCTCTCATAAAAAAGAAAAAGAAAAAAGAGGGCAATGCCAAGGAGTCCGAAATGAAAAGAATTCTGCTATATATAAGCATCTGTGTTCTTGTTTTGCTGACGGGATGCAGTAATGCTGAGCGTAAAAAGCCACGGTCGTGGTACGGAATTATTCCGAATTTGATTTACAATAACAGTGAACCACCTGTCACTACCACAACAGCTGCCACCACGGCAACTACAAAGCCTACCACCAGAGCAACCACGACTACCACAGCTGCTCCCACTGAGCCGCCTGTGCGATACTACAAAACTGCGGCGGTTTATGCCCCTGCAAAAGACAATCTGCTTTTCGAGGACGGTGTTCATGACTCCGTATCCCCTGCAAGTATGACTAAGCTTATGACAGCCTGCGTTGCGTTGAAATATATCCCGGCTGATACGGTTTTCACCGTTGGCTCAGAACTGGCACTTGTAAGCCCATATTCAAGTATGTGCTATATTCAGCCGGGACAGCAGTTTACCCTGTATGACCTGCTGACGGGATTGCTACTTTCTTCGGGCAATGATGCGGCATATACAATAGCCGTGAATACTGCAAGAATTCAGTCCGAAAACGGCAATATGACTGATTATGAAGCGGTGGAATA
>CALFMA010000579.1 GCA_937880065.1 uncultured Ruminococcus sp. | reverse complement strand
CTGTCGGAAACAGAAAGCATATATGTAAAATTGAAAAGGTAGAAATGGAATAACCTCCACACCATAAAAAAGAAACCGCTATAAAATTCAAAAGTGCCGTGCAGCTCGTTACTGCACAGCACTTTTGTTTTTTATCTTCTTATACACGGTCATTCTCATTGTAAGATATGATGCAATTCCGCCAATAATATTGGAAACAGGCTCTGCAGCAAATACTCCAATAACGCCTAACCCCAATCGTGGCAATAAAAGTGTAAGCGGAACTACAATTACAACTTTACGCAGCAGAGAAAAGAAAATAGCGTGTTTTGCATCTCCCACCGCCTGAAAAGTTGACTGTCCCGCAAACTGCAAAGACATAAACACAAAGCCGAAAAAGTAAATTTTCATTGCTTCAATTCCCTGTGACAACATCTGAACATCATCAGAAAAAATGCCGAACCAGAATTGCGGAAATATAATGACAAGCAGCCATGCAATCAACGTATACCCTGCACCTATAATTGTATTGAAGTTTATACCGGAACGTACTCTTTCATATTGCTTTGCACCGTAATTATAGCTGATTACAGGCTGAGCACCGTTTACAATTCCCATAACAGGAAGATTGAAAACCTCACGCACAGAATTTGTTACGGTCATAATACCAACATAAATATCTCCGCCAAACACCTGCAAAGTTGAGTTGCAAACGACTTGAACAAGACAATTTGAGCCGTGCATGATAAAATTTGAAGTGCCGATTTTAAAAATATTTCTTGTAATATCTTTTCGTATTCTGATACTTTTACGGCATAGACGGACAGTTGCTTTACCGCTTGTAAGGAATTTCAATACCCATATTGCCGAAACAAGCTGACTTATTACCGTTGCCAAAGCCGCCCCTGCAACTCCCATACCGAAACCAAAAATAAAAACAGGATCAAGTATTATGTTACAGACTGCACCGATTGCAACAGACAGCATACCTGTTTTTGAAAATCCCTGTGCGTTGATATATCCGTTCATACCTGTCGAAATCATTGAAAAAGCCGTTCCCATAAGGTATATATCAAGATATTCCTTGGCGTAAATGTATGAATCCACGCTTGCACCAAAAGCAAAAAGAATAGGTTTAGCAAAAATATATCCCGTTACAGTTAATATTACAGAACTTACAAGCAGCAGCGCAAATGAATTTCCGAGAATATTCTGTGCTGTTTTGTCATCGCCTGCACCACGTTTTATAGAAAACAACGGCACACCGCCGTTGCCGAATAAAGCCGCAAATGCCATAATTAGCGTAACAATGGGAAATGTCAGTCCCACTCCCGTCAAAGCCATACCGTCACCGCTGCCCATATGCCCAAGGTAAACACGGTCTACGACGTTATATAATAATTGAACCAGCTGTGCAATAGTCAAGGGTATTGCCTGTGCAACAATGGATTTCCATACCGGTCCGGTTGAAAAATCAGTTTTCGCAGTAGTTGTCTTTCTGATATTTACACACCCTTTCAAATCACAAAACCAAAACACGAGGGAAATCAAGCCGTGAGGGTGGTTTTTAGAGGTTTATAATAGACATTATACACTTTATTTCTTCGATGTTAAAACATCTAAAAAGCTCATTATTTAACGAAGTTTATCACAATAGACTCAACAATATCTTCATCATTGAATGTTATGTTCATAAATTTACCTTTTGTCTGATAATAATTTGCTTCTTCCCGATTACCATAAATGTATGCAACCAATTTTTTATCTATCAAATCTGCCTCTTTTATTTCGTCAGGCTCACCAAACTTTTTAAGAACATCTTCTTTGGTTGACACCAAAGGGGTAATACCAATAACATTCGAGTTGGAATCTTTTAGTGCAATATTAAACAAAAAAGCTTTATTACTTTTTTTATGTGCATTTTCGGCAATAGAACAGAGTATCACCCCACTTTTATCCGAAATTTCAACTTCATAGAATCCATCGCCGAATTCCTCATCGACAAATTCATAAGTAAGTCCATTATCCAGTTCAGAAAGTTTCTGTGGAACAATAAATTCATAACCTTTGATATTGATATTTTTTCGCACTTCTTCAATATCAAAAGTTCCGTCCACATGAACAACTTTTGAACTACTGCTTTGTTCATCAGTTTTGCTCTCACACCCACAAACGCTGCCCATCAACATAACCGAATAAAGAAACAAACTAAGTATTTTTCTTTTCATTCAAATTCCCCTTTATAATATTTTGTAATTTCAGCAAATACCACTTTAGAGATGTCCTTTAATACATTATTATATTATAACAAACAATTGCAGTTTCGTCAACATTTTATCCAAATACAATTACAATTATGCGCTAATTTATTTTGTTTTTTAACGATACCCTTTGTGCCGAGTATTTGACGGCAAGGTTTAGTTGATGGAGCAATAACATTAAATTCATCTACTGTTGTTTTAGAAATTGGTATAATGGCATAAGATACTATGACCATTCACCGCAGCAATAGAGGATTTCGAATTCCTCTCCAAGTTCTTTGCAAAGCTGGTCGTATGCGAATTTTTTCTTTTTATTGAACATAATTGTATCTTCTTCAGTCCACCAAGGTGAATCTTCAGGAGCGTTATCCATATCCATCATAGTATCGTGATACGCTTGCAGATATTGAAGAAAGTCTTTAAGCTTTCGGGAAATCGGAAGTTTTTGTTCATCAACAGCATAACCGAATTTTTCTTTTGAAGCAGCATTATCTGACCAAAGGCAGGTGCCACCCCATTCAAACCAATATTTGAACACATATTTTGCCATACAGCACCTCATATTATACTAATTCACTCATTTTATTCGCAAGATAAAGAGGCAGATTAACAAAGCTGTCATTAATTTCATATCCCAGCTTTGACAGTCGCACAGCTTTTTCAGGCTTATATTCCTTAATATAATTTTTGAAACTTGCAGAGGTTACACTCTCGCCAGCTTTGACTTCAATGGGAATAATGTTCATTCCATCCTGTACAATAAAGTCAATCTCATTGGTGGCAGTAGGTGCATAATATTCCGGAGTAGTATCATACAGTGTTTTAATTTGCTGCAGCACATAGTTTTCTGTCAACGCACCCTTGAAT
>CALFMA010000578.1 GCA_937880065.1 uncultured Ruminococcus sp. | reverse complement strand
CCTGCTCAGCCTCGTGGGTTCATTAGAGAATATACACGGTCTGAATCACTTCGGACACTCAGCTCCTTACAAAGTCCTCGATAAAGAGTTTGGCTATAACGGCGAGACTGTATATAATGAGGTTATGAAGTTGCTGGGTAAGTAATACGCAACATTCACAATAGAGAAAGGGAGATAGCTCGGCTATCTCCCTTTATTATTTGCTATCCTAAAATCAAGCTACAAAAACAATCGAGTGCTCAACATACTACAATGTGAGCACTCGATTATCGCAGTGTAATGCGGCTAAATGCCGCCCTTACAACAGAATTATACTGCAGGAACAACCTCTGCTGCTGCCTCTACAACTGCCTCAGCAGGTGCAACTTCCTCAACTGCCTTAACTTCTTCGGGAAGAATTACAGGCTCAGGAATTTCTACAGCTGCGGGAGATTCAACAGTTTCTGCCTCTTTAACAGGTGCAGCAGCTTCTACAGGCTTTGGAGCGTCTGCCACAGTTGCCTTTACCTGTGCATCAACTGCACCAATTCCGAGAAAGCCCTTTTTGCCTTCATTGATTATTTCAAACTTGATTTCGCTTTCATTTTTTCCGAATTTCTGAACTGCTAAAGCTTTAGCTTCTTCAACGGTTTTCGCTGTAAATACTTCAGTCATTTTAATACCTCCTTAAAATTATTCTTCGTCGTCACTGTACGATTCATCATAGATATCGCCATATTTTTCAGCCATTCTGCGTCTTGCATCATTAATGGCATTACGATTCGCTTTATTCTGCTCAGAACGTGACATCTTTTCACCTGAATTTGATGTGCCGCCGTTCTGATTTTCAAGAGCAGCCTGCTGCTCTAACATTTTCTGCATAAAAGTTTTCTTTTCGGGGTGCTTTTCAGCGTAAATACGTGCTTTTTCCTTTTCCTTTTCATTCATGACAACAATTCTGTCATGTGTGAAATAGCAATTAAGTCCAAGTGATACAAGGAATGAGAAAACAGATGACCAAATCCAGTAGAAACCAACACCGGCAGGAACTCCGAAACCAATCCATATTGACATAATAGGAGAGAAAAGCATCATAGCTGTCATACAGCCGCCGCCAGCCTGTGGATTAGGATTTGTCTTTTTCTGATGATACATTGAATAAAAGCTTACGAGAAGCTGTGAAAGACCTGCAAGGAAAGGAATTGCACAGAGGATAATTGCCTCTTTATCCCATGTTTCGGGGTGGAGTGTAGGAGTTTTACCGAGGTTTGCCCCGAATATAGTGAAGTTTTCAGAGAATTCTCTGAGAAGCTCTGAAAAGCCTTCGCCGATATTCTTGAATTCGTCAGGATGCTTATCAAAAACTTCCATTGTAAGAAGTTCGTGACGGAGATTATTTGAAGCAATAGCCTTACCCTCATTAACGTCCTTGAACTGTATAGCAAGTTCGGAAGCCTTTTCAACAGCTGCCATTCTCACACTTTTAGAAAGACGGATAACGTGCTTGATAGGCTTGTAAACAACATCAATAACACCAAAGAGCAGGAACATCTGAATAAATGCAGGCAGGCAGGAACCCATTGGGTTAACTCCCTCCTCCTGATAAAGCTTGTTCTGTTCTTCCTGTAAACGTGTAGGATTATTTGCAAAGCTTTTCTGGAGTTTATTCAGCTTCGGCTGCAAAAGCTGCATTCTTGCCGCATTTTTCTGCGTCTTGTAGTTGAAAGGGAAAAGCAGCAGCTTAGTTACCAATGTGAACAAAATAATTGCGATTGCATAGTTTGGGACTATGTTATAAATAAGGCTCATGAGGTATCCCAAAGGAATACCAATTAATTCATAGATAAAATTCAATTTCAATTCTCCTATACAGGTAAATCCGAGGAAATTTCCCCGTTACCATTCTTTTCTTCTGCTGTGTCAGCCTCCGAATGAAGCTGTCTGTAATCAATTTTTTTCACCTTGAATGTGAATTTTTCGGGAACGTGGTCAATTCCGCCCATAGACCATGGATTGCACCGAAGAATACGCCACACCGTCAGAGCCATTCCACGGAAAAAACCGAATTTTTCAAAGGCTCTCATAGCATAACAGCTGCAAGTGGGATAATATTTGCAAACCGGTGGAAAAAGGGGAGAAATGAATTTCCTGTAAAACTTAATCAAAGCAAGGGCTATAAATTTCATAATTACTTACTGCTTTTTTTAACAGCCTTTTCAATTTCATTTATGCCGTATTTGTTGAAATAACCGCAGTATTCGTCGGATTTTATACCGAGAATTCCGCTTCTTGCCACAATCACAATATCAATTCCAACAGGAAGTTTTACTTCTGCTTTCTGATATGCAAGGCGGATAAGCCTTTTGGCACGGTTACGGGCAACTGCGTTTCCGATTTTTTTCCCTGCTGTTATGCCAAAACGATTAAAGGGACGATTATTAGGCTTTACATATATAACGGAATATTTAGAAGTAATATATCTGCCTTTTTTGTACATATTGAGGAAATCCTTATTTTCCCTCATAACAACGGTATAAAGCATAACAAACCTCCACAGGGAACAATTGCTCCACCAACTGATATTTTGTTTGTAAACTTGTGAAGCAATAATAAAAAAGACCACAAAAACGTATTTTTGTGGTCAGCGTCGTCAGTGAGTTAATCTTGCTCTGCCCTTAGATCTTCTACGAGCTAAAACCTTTCTGCCGTTCTTAGTAGCCATTCTCTTCATGAAGCCGTGCTCCTTCTTTCTGTGGAGCTTCTTAGGCTGATATGTTCTTTTCATGATATATTACCTTTCCTTTCTTGTGGTCGGCTCTTCGACCTGCGGTTGCCGTCAAGGTTAAGCCGTTCCGTTGTTTGATTTTTTGCGTATGAGCATAGTACACCCATAGCTTAGCCATATTATTATAAACAATTTACTCCGCCTTGTCAAGAGGTATTCCCGAACTTGCCCCTAAATTTCTATCAATTCGTAAAAAACATATGACTTTTTCCGCTGTTTTTGGCTATATACGTCACTTTTTCCAAAATTATAACAAAACTTTCACCCACTCTTAACCGATATTTGGCAATCAGTATATTGCAAATGTATTAATAATATGGTATAATTGATTTCGTATCTTGAAAAACAAGGGAGATGAGCGCAGAAATGAAAAAGGCAGGTTATTTTTTCGGTCTTGTTTCGGGAATTTTCGGCTTTGTCATGCTGTTTCTGCTGATTTTCCTTTACATTTTCACAGCTCTGGTTTCCTACGGTACAAGATGTCTTGCATGCTGACTGGCAAGAAGTCTGACACTCACCACAGCCGCCCTTCTTCATAGATTCTTTTAAATCTCTTGTTGTTAATGTTTTAATGTGCTTCATATTGTAGCCTCCTTAGATTCTTCACTTACATAATTACAAGAATATTTGAATTATAACATAAGTCTTTCATTTTTGAAAGTCTTTTTTCATTATTCTTCAAAATTTCCTATTATTTAACTCAACATACCTCCCAACATACCTCCTCCGGCACATAAAAATATGGTTATAAACAACGAATCTGTAACTGCTGTAAAGGACTGATTTACCATAACCGAAATGACTAACAAAACTAAATAATATGCAACACCCATAAGCAATCCCCAAATATATCTTTTTTGTTTTACATGCTTACCTGCTAAATGTCCGGCCAGAAAACAGCTTATCATGTATGTAAATATAATTCCTGTCCCTACTACATTTTGAGACAATTGAAACTTAAACAACAAAAATGCCAGTACCACTAAAATAATAGCTGTTAATATGTAAGCTCCCACTAAATCAATCATCAGATTCGTCCAAGGAATCCCTCCCTCTTGTCTTCGTATTATTTTTTTCATCTACTCTCTCCTTCTAAGCCATTTCTAAAAATTATATTAAAATATATTCACTAACCTTTCACAACTTGACAATTGCCGAATGATTATTGTATGATTCATGTTATATTATATAAAAAGGAGTGGTTCTTTATCATGGATGCCTCGGGTGTCATACAACTGATTATACTTATTATTCTTATTTTTTTGTCTGCATTTTTCTCTTCTGCAGAAACTGCCTTCAGCACGGTGAACCGTGTTCGTATGCGCGCATTGGAGGAAGAAGGTAATAAAAAAGCAAAAAAAGTCAATCTGATTCTGGACAATTACAGCAAAATGATCAGTACCATACTGATTGGTAATAATATCGTAAACATTGCTGCATCTGCACTGGCTACTACTTTGGCAATACGCATCAACTTAATTGTGGGTATTGCTACCGGTATTCTAACCATTGTGGTACTTCTCTTTGGTGAGATTATTCCCAAAACCTGGGCCAATCTTTATAACGAAAGCATTGCACTTGTATACAGTACCATCATTTATTTCCTGATGCAGGTACTTACACCGATCATTAAGATTGTTGATTTTCTTTCCAAAGCCATTATGCGTCTTCTAAATATTGACCCTAATAAAAAAATCAGCACCATGACTGAAGGTGAACTAAAAACCTATGTGGATGTAAGTCATGAAGAAGGCGTAATTGAAACAGAAGAAAGGGAAATTATTTACAATGTTTTTGACTTTTCCGATGCTGTAGCAAAAGACATTATGATTCCCAGAATCAATATGGTTACCGTAAATGTAAACGCAAGCTATGACAAGGTATTCTCAGTCTTCAAGGATTCCATGTATACCCGTATTCCGGTCTATGAAGAGGATAAAGATAATATTATTGGTTTGATCAATATAAAAGATTTTCTACTCACACCTAATCCGGAGAATTTCTCTGTCCGAAACATTTTACGTAAAGCACATTATACCTATGAATTTAAGAAAAGCGCTGATGGCGGCATCTTCGCTGCTGTTTATACTTCCTGCATTTGCGGAAGAGAATGGATATGTGAGGCTGGTAGCAGTAGATGGGGTTAATGGCTTTTATA
>CALFMA010000577.1 GCA_937880065.1 uncultured Ruminococcus sp. | reverse complement strand
AACAGCCTTTGTTCCGTCAGGCTCTTCACCCCATACAAGCTTACCATTGATATACATTGGAATGTGCTTGTTGTAGGATGCAGGATCTTTAAGGCTGTCTGTAGCTGTTACACCCTCGAATGACCAGTCATTTGTAGGATCCCAAGCACCCTTTGTAGGTGTGCCGTCAATAGCGTCGGGAATTGAAACTCTGAACTGAACCTCGTCACGGTGTTCGCTCTGACCTGTAGGCTGAATAGCTCTGCCGTCCTCGAACTTAACCTCTGCATAGTATGTATTGCCTGTAGGGTCGCCCTCGTACTTGTAAGGACCTGAAACTGTGCCGTAGCCCTGTTCGCCCTCTTTGTACTGCTGAGCCTTGCCCTCAACCTTTAAGATATCAATGGAATATCCTGCTTCAAGAAGCTCGGATACGTCGAAATAGTAACGGTATGAGATGTCTTTCTGAACTCTTGCAGGCCAAGCTGTGTGGTTCATAGCCCAAGCCTTGATTTCTGTGTAGCTGTCGCCGCTTCCGTTAAGAACTGCACCAACTTTCCACTCGTCCCACTTAGGAGTTTCAACAGGTGGGAAATCAGCAAGCTTTTCGCCGCCCTTATCAGCAACCATAGCACACATTGCAGCTGTAAAGCCTGCGTTATAGTCAATAGCAACCTCTGAATACTCATACTGAGCAACGCTGTTTGTGTACTCACCTGACTGGTTAGGACCTCCGACTAATGCACCGTAAAGAGTATGTGCGTACTCTGTCTGCCAACCCTCGTTGCTTCCCTCCTGACCAAGGTCATTCCAATGGTCATCGTGAACGCCTGATGTTGTTCTGTGGTGGATAGCTGTAGGATTCTTGTCGCCCATTCCGAGAACGTAGCAAAGACCGAGGTCATTGTCGCCGAACATATAGTCAAGCTGTCCCTGTGACCAGTTATTGTACTTATCAGCAAGTGCAGCGTTGTCCTTGAAAATTGTATCAGCTGCAAGCTTTGCAATCCATACAGTATTTGCAGAGTGACGGTTAGCACCCCAGTTCATAAGCCATGCAAGACCGTCGGGAGTATATGTTACTCTCTTTCCGCCGTATCCTTCATCCCAGTAATCGAGGTGGTGAGCGATGTGGTCAATCCACTCCTGCTTGCCTGTATTTATAGCATAGAGGAGAGCAGCAGCCTGTGTTGTATCATCCCAGCAGAAGCCCCATGTGTACTTCCAGTCTGTTGACTGGCTTTCTGTTGGGAACTGAGGAATGTAATCGGACTCAATCTTATCAAGATAGCTCTTGTCGCCTGTAGCCATATAGAGCCAGTTTGCAGCGTACATACAGTCATCTACCCATGAACTTGGCTTGTACATACTGCCCATAGCACCGTTTTCGTTATCTCTGATTGAATCAGCTGTCTTGAAATATTTTTCAGCCTGTGCAAGGTATGCAGCAGCCTTATCGGGCTGGTCGTCCTTGAAAATGATGTAGCCCTGTGCAAGAGCAGCTGCACAGAGAGCGATTGTACAGGAGTCAGCGATTTCGTCATAAGGACGCTCCCAATCGCCGTTATTGAGGTGATGCTTTCTGAGATATACCTCAGCGCTGCACCAGATGTTATGGTCGGTAGAGCCGCCTGTGAAGTCACCGATTGTACCGATAACCTTGCCATCTCTGTCAGCCTGCATAACATAGTCAAGTCCCCACTGTACGTTGTTGCGGTACATTTCGCCAAGACCTGCCTTGTCAACAGCGTCCTTGTACTGGATATAGCCCCAAGCAAGAACAGATGCGGAATAAGCGTTTGTCAGAGTGAACTTGAAGTGGTCACCTGCGTCAAACCAACCGCCGGGGATGATGTCAGTTTCAACACCCTCCTCGTTTACCATTGAATCTGCTCTCCACGGAACACAGTTCCACTCAGGGAGAACACCTGACTGCTGTACCTCGTAGAAGAACAAGGATTTCTGGAGAGCTTCTGCATAGTTTACCTCTACAGCTGCCGAGGACTGAGCCGTCGGAAGTGCGGAAAGCATACCTGCTGAAACTGCCATAGCAGAAAGAGCCGATGTGATTTTCTTAAAATTCATTATTAACTACCCCTCTCGATAATTTTGGCATACACAGTTGTATTTTTGGTACACCATTACACTTTAAATATACACTATTTTCCCCAATTTGTCAAGAGTTAAGGCACATAATGACAGATACGCTAATTTCAACAGCAGTTTTTTGCCATATCGCACAAAAATACCGTCAATCCGTAAAAATTGCGGATTGACGGTAATAATCTTATGGGGTTCTCTAAAAACTCGTTTGATTAAAGAAAAAAGGTTTTTAGAGATGCCCTTATTCTATTTTTTCAAGACGGCTGAAATCAAGATGAAGATACTGCCCCTCTTTCAATTCAATTTCTGCATCTGCTACAGGCACATCACCGCATTCAACAAGATAACTCATATTATGGTAATCTTCAAGGCTGTCAAAAATCCAATAGCTGCCGTTTATTTCTACGTCCAAGGGAATAACGCTGTATACCCCAGCCTCTACGTCAACTCCCGCCTTGAACATACCCTGATTTTCAAAAGGTGTGTTATCCACAGGGCATCTGCCTATGGGATAAACTGTGCAATCCTCTGTTTCTAAGGTATAACCCGATTCAAGAGTAACATAAAACGAGTTTAAGAAGTTGAAGTGAAGATTTCGCTCACCGTCATTCACAACAAAATATGACATATCTTCTATACTGTCACCGCCGAAATTATCGGATATAACGATATATTCGCCCACGGGAATATCTTCCCCTGCCACATATTTGCCCTCGGGATAATCTATTCCCTCCTCGTATAAATCGGGAATTTCAATATCGGGTATCTCGATTTCGGGAATACTTATTTCGGGAATTTCTATGGAGGTTTCCTCTTTTTTTCTTTCATTTTCGCTAATCATATTATTTATAGCAGAAGCAGCCACCATAATCAACACAATATTGATAACAAATACAACAAACACACAAACAGCTTTTGCGTTGCCTTTATCCTTAACTTTAACTATTCCCTTTTTTAAATCCTCACCACAATGACTGCAAAATCTATTTGTGGCAGGCTGAATAGTTCCGCAGGTTTCGCACATTACCTCGTCAAGTTCAGTTCCGCTGTGAACGTCCTCAACATCATATCCGCAATATTCGTCCATATCATTCACCTCTTGCTATTATTCCTGTTCAAGTATGCAATTATCCAATTCAAGATAATCGCCCTTTTTAACCTTAATCTTTCCTTTTTCAGGAAAGGCATTATCAGAAAAAGAATCAATGTCATATTTGCTGTCTTTATGTATACGAACAACAGGTTCTTCATCATTTCCATATGGCACAACATTATATTTTCCCGGCTCAAGGTCAAATCCCACCTTGAACATACCCGGCTGCCCAAATGGTCTGTTCAGTCCCGACGGCTCTTTGAGCATATAAAGCTCGCAGTTTTCAAAGCTTAATATATCATCTTCTTTCAGAGTTACATAAAAAGATTTATCAAAATCAGCACTGAAAACAGGTTCGTGGGTAATTGCTCTCATTACCTCTATATGCCCCTGCCCTGATTGTTTGCATTGGAGGAAATACTCGCCCTCAGGCAAATGCCTGCCTGTCAGAAAATAATCACTGTTATCATAATTAAAAATTATATTGCCGTTTTCCTGATATGTCACAGGAGTGAGATAATTGGCAGGGTCATGGTCATATTCCCACTTTCCCTTTGCATAGTCCACTCCCAAAGCTCCCACAAAAATCAGAAAAATCACACTGACGATAATTGAGGTTATTTTGAATTTTTTCATTTCCTTTTCTTGCGAATCAACATAATTCCTCGTTTTGTCGTCAATAGAAGCACATATAGGTCTATCATCGTCATATCGTCTTTGTCTGCTGATACTTTTTGCAGGTCTTGGAGGATTAATAATCGGTTCAGACTTTTCAAGAACAGGCTTTGGCAGCTTCACAGACTTCTCAGCCGCAGAATTTTCCGCAGGTCTGCGATTTATTTTCTTACGTGCAGGAACATAATCCCCCGATTCTTTCCTGCACTTTTTCTTCGACTTTTTTGTACCACCATTTTTAAGCTTTGTGCCGCAATAGGAACACATCTCATTAACAGCAGGCTGAATAGTTCCGCAGGTTTCGCACATTACCTCGTCAAGTTCAGTTCCGCTGTGAACGTCCTCAACATCATATCCGCAATATTCGTCCATATCATTCACCTCTTGGTATTAATTCTATTTCAACACACAATTTCTCAATTCAAGATAGTCGCCGTCCTCAACAACAATCGTTTCGTTTACAGATACGGGATTGCGGAAAAAAGAATACATATCATATACGCTTTCCTTATGCACACGGACACAGGACTTCTCTCCATTGCCACAAGGCACAAATTCATATGCACCCGCTTCAATGTCAAATCCCACCTTGAACATACCCGAATTCTCATACGGATTGTTCAATCCAAAAGGTTCTTCAAGCAAATACAGTTCGCACTCTTTGAGAAGTATAGCTTCACCCTCTTTAAGTGTGAGATAAAGAGAATCGCTGATATCGCTGTAGCAAACCGCATCTCCATGTTCTATATTTCCAACAGCCATACGGCCTTCACCCGATTCAGAACTGTACAAAAAATATTCGCCCTCGGGTATGTCATCTCCAACCACAAGCAATTCACCGTCAGTATAATCAAAGGAAACTCTGCCGTCATCATAATAAGTTACGGGAGCAGAATAATTGGAAGGATTTTCCTTTTGACGCTGTTTTTCTTTTGTTTCGAAAGCACGCACAACAGAAAAGAAAATCACAAGAACCAAAGCCATAACAGCTATTATTATCCAGAATTTCTTCGCTGCTGTATTTTCCAAATCGCTGTTATCCGTGAAATTCTCATTATCAGCATAGGCGGAAGTATCGTCCTCGGCGGATTGACTTCTGAGCCTGCTGATACTTGTCGCAGGTCTTGGAGGATTGATAATCGGTTCAGGCTTGTGTAAATCAAGCTTATTAATGCTCACCGAATGACGTGGAGTTCTATCCTGAACATCGGGCATTTCAAAATCCGCCTCATCTGCTTCATCAGCCACATCTTCGGGCAATTTCACAGAATTATGTATCTCCGCAAGCCTTTGTGCAAAAGAATCCGTAGGTTTCGGTCTTTCTACAGGCTTTGGGAATTCCACAGACTTTAGCTTTTCCACGACAGATTGGGGGAATTCCACATCTTCGGGCATTGCCATTGGCATTTCCACAACGGATTCGGGAAATTCCACTTCTTCGGGCATTGCCATTGGTTTTTCCACAACGGATTCGGGGAATTCCACAGAATTGTGTATCTCCGCAAGTTTCTGCAAAAAAGAATCCACAGGTTTCGGAGATTCCGCAGGCTTGGGGAATTCCACAGGCTTTGGCTTTTCTATGGGTTTTGGAATATCCACAGGCTTAGGCTTTTCTATGGGCTTGGGAATATCCACAGGCTTCGGCTTGACAATGGGAGTCGGTCTTTCTATGGGTTTCGGTCTTTCCATAGGAGTCGGCTTTTCCATTGGCTTAGGCTTTTCCATAGTGTTTTCAGCCGCAGGTTTCGACGGTGGTTTTCGATTAATTTTCTTACGGGCAGGAACATAGTCCCCCGATTCTTTCTTACGCTTTTTCTTACGTGCCTTTTTTGCCTCTTTGCTTTGAATTTTTGCACCGCAATAGGAGCAGATTTTATTTTCAACAGGCTGAATTGTTCCGCAGACCTCGCACATTACTTCGTCAAGGACTTCTCCGCTGTAAACGTCATCAACCTCATATCCACAATATTCATCCATATATCATAACCTCTTTTGCAAAAAAGGCTATACCTTGCGGTACAGCCTTTTTAAATCTCAATTTACGGGATTATTATTCCTCGTCCTCGTATTCCTCGTCCTCAGCATCAGCAGCATCTTCGAGAAGTGCACGCATAGAAATGCTGATTCTCTTTGACTCATCGTCAATGTCGATAATCTTAACATCAACAACATCGCCAACAGAAACGATATCCTTAACATTCTCAACCTTCTTGTCAGCAAGCTGTGAAATGTGGATAAGACCGTCAACACCGTCAATAATCTGTGCGAATGCACCGAAGCTTGTTGTAGAAACGATTGTAGCCTTAACTACATCGTCAACAGCATACTTTGACTTGAAGATTTCCCAAGGATTGTCCTCAGCCTTCTTGAAGCCGAGAGAAATTCTGTTCTCCTCAGCGTTGAGATCCTTGATGTATACTTCGAGAGTATCACCAACAGAAACAACCTCGCTGGGGTGCTTTAAGCGGTTCCATGAAAGCTCAGAAATATGAACCATACCGTCGATACCGCCAAGGTCAACGAATGCACCGAAGCTTGTAAGTGACTTAACCTTACCAACGTATGTCTTGCCGATTTCAGCGTTAGCCCAGAATGCAGCCTTAGCCTCTTCCTTCTTAGCAGAATCAACAGCCTTGATAGAACCAACAGCTCTCTTCTTGCCGCCCTCATCTACCTCGATAATCTTGAACTGAACCTTCTGCTTGTTGAGCTGATCAAGCTCTGCACCTCTTGGAAGGCCTGTCTGTGAAGCAGGGATAAAGATTCTTACGCCCATATAGTTGAGTGTAACACCCTTGTTTACGATACGGCTTACAGTTCCCTCAAGAACTTCGCCCTCTTCCTTAGCCTTTACAACAGTGTCGTAGCCAGCCTGCTCGTCAACCTTTCTCTTGGAAAGAGCAACTGTACCTTCGCTGTCGTTTACCTTGATAACGATAAGCTCGATTTCATCGCCAACGGAAACAATATCCTCTGGCTTCTTTGTGGAATCGTCTGTAAGGTCCTCAAGCTTAACATAGCCTGTGTGCTTTGTGCCGAGATCAACTGTGATCTCTGCATTGCTGACACTTACAACGTATCCCTTTACCTTCTCTCCTGTATGTATTTTTTTGAAGGACTGATCGAGAGCTTCCGCAAAGTCGATCTCCTCGTCAATTGCATTGAGATTTACATTCTCTGTCATGGTTGTTTGTACCTCCTCGATTATATATGCCGGCGTTGATGCCCCGGCTGTTATGCCGATTTTGCCGGCACAGGGCAGCTTCAAAGATGAAAGCTCATCCGAATTTTCTATGTGATACGTTTTACAATATCGGCTGCACACCTCGTAGAGTTTCACGGTGTTGGAGCTGTGTCTGCCGCCCACAACAAGCATTACATCAGACTGCTTTGCAAGCTCCGCCGCATCTGACTGCCTTGTATCTGTAGCACTGCATATTGTATCGAATATGACAATATCGGGATTGCCTTTTGGGATCACCTTTAAACATTCTTCCCATTCTATTATATTATACGTTGTTTGAGCGACAAATGCAAGCTTTTTTCGTAAAAAATCCGGATTTTTTTCAAAAACGTGTTTTAGTTCAATGTTATCCTTAAAAACGCAGAAATTTTGTTCACAATGACCAATAATTCCTTGTATTTCCGGATGATTTACATCGCCTGCTATGAGAACCAAATATCCCTCTTTTGATTTCTCCGCCACAATCTTATGAATTTTCGCCACAAAGGGACAGGTAGCGTCAAGCATACGACAGCCTTTTTCCGCTATTTTTTCATAAACCTCCCTGCCTACGCCGTGCGAACGGATAACCACCGTTTCTTCGGGAAGCAGTTCATCAACGGACTCCACAACTCTTGCACCCTTGGCATTCATATCATTCACAACATCCTGATTGTGGATAATAGGTCCGAGAGTGGCAACCTTAGTGTT
>CALFMA010000576.1 GCA_937880065.1 uncultured Ruminococcus sp. | reverse complement strand
CGCAGGTGGCAGAGTATATGGAAAAACTGGGCATTTCAGATGAAGACATGGAGCAGATTTCCGAGCAGATGACAAATCTCCTTGACGGCGATGCTTTTGAAATGGGCGGTTCGGGACTTATGCCCGACTTTATGTCAAAGATGTTCGGCGGAATGGGCGGTATGGACGATTTTCAGGAGGTTGAGTCAATCTCCGATGATTCAAAATCCGACAGAAAGTTATTCGGCAAAGGTAAAAATGATAAAAAGGACAAAAAGGACAAGAAGAAAAAGGAACTGCGATTCCTCGGCAGCTATTGCACAAATCTCTCACAGAAAGCCGCTGACGGCAAGCTTGACAACATAATCGGCAGAGATGAGGAAATTGCAAGAGTTATTCAGATTCTTTCAAGAAGAACAAAGAATAATCCCTGCCTTATCGGTGAACCCGGTGTCGGTAAAACTGCCATTGCAGAGGGTATCGCACAGCGTATTGCCGCAGGTGATGTTCCCTTTAACCTTGTGGATAAAAAGGTGTATCTCCTTGACCTTACGGCACTTGTGGCAGGTACACAGTTCAGAGGTCAGTTTGAAAGCCGTGTGAAAGGTCTTGTTGATGAGGTAAAGAGCGAGGGAAATGTTATCCTTTTCATTGACGAGGTGCATAATCTCGTTGGTGCAGGAGATTCCGAAGGCTCTATGAATGCCGCAAATATTCTTAAACCTGCTCTGTCAAGAGGCGAAGTGCAGGTAATCGGTGCAACTACATTTGGCGAATACAGAAAGTATATCGAAAAGGATTCCGCCCTTGAAAGACGATTCCAGCCTGTTACCGTGGAAGAACCTACAATTGAAGATACAGTTGCGGTTCTTTCGGGAATTAAAAAGTACTATGAGGAATACCATAAGGTTCACATTTCGGATTATCTTGTACGTGTGTGTGCTGTTCTTTCAGAGCGTTATATTACAGACAGATTCCTCCCCGATAAGGCTATTGACCTTGTGGACGAAAGCTGTGCATATGCAAGTATACGTACTCCCGAACTGGGCGAACACGCAAAGCTTAAAAAGGAGCTTACAACCCTTGAAGAAATGATTGAAACTTTATCCTCAGAGGAAGAACCCGACTACGAAGCAATTGCAGAAATGCGTGGAAAGACAATCCGCATCGGAAAGGATATTGAAGCCCTTGAAGAAAAAATTGCCGATGTACAGGTAACTGAGGAAGATATTACAAAGGTTGTGGAACTGTGGACAGGTATTCCCGCAAGCAAAATTGCGGAAACTGAATTCCTGAAAATTGCCCGCCTTGAAGAATCCCTGAAAAAGCGTGTAGTGGGACAGGACGAGGCTATTTCGGTTCTCACAAAGGCTATAAAGCGTACAAGAGTTCAGCTGAGCAAACGCCGCAGACCTGCATCATTTATCTTTGTAGGTCCTACGGGCGTAGGTAAAACCGAACTTGTAAAGGCAATTTCAGAGGAGCTGTTCGATTCAACAGAACCCCTTATCCGCCTTGATATGACGGAGTATATGGAGAAACATTCCGTAGCAAGAATGATTGGTTCACCTCCGGGATATGTGGGATATGACGAGGCTGGACAGCTTACGGAAAAAGTTCGCAGAAAGCCATATTCCGTAATTCTCTTTGACGAGATTGAAAAGGCTCACCCCGATGTTATGAATATCCTTATGCAGATTCTTGACGAGGGTAAAATAGATGACTCCCACGGCAGAACTGTCAACTTTGAAAATACAATTATCTGTATGACTTCAAATGCAGGTTCTATGGATAAGAGCGTAGGCGTAGGCTTTAACCGCACAGAAACTGAGATTTCCAAGGATAAGGCAATGAAAGGACTTAAAGAATTCCTCCGTCCCGAATTTATCGGAAGAATTGATGAAATCGTAGTGTTCAAGCCTCTTGATAAGTCCGATTTTGCGGATATTGCCGCACTTATGCTGGACGAAATGAAAGAGCCGCTTATGGAAAAGGAGCTTACTCTCACATACGACAGAGAAGTTACAGAGCTTATTGCAGAAAAATCATTCGGCAAATCCTACGGTGCAAGAGATATTCGCCGTGTTATCCGTGAGGAAATTGAGGATAATGTTGCTGATATAATCATAAACAACGGATATGAAGCAGAGGGAATTGCCCTTACTGTAAAGGACGGCAGAATTTGTGCCGATGTAATAAAAAAGGAGAAGTAAAATGAAGCTTAGCAGATATTTTTCAGCAGCGGCAGCTGTTATGATGATGTTCTCAATGACTGCCTGCAATGACAAAAAGGACGGTTCTGCAGAGGAGAAAAAGAACTATAGCAGTATCGTTACGGAAGTTGTAGTTCCACAGGCTACAGAGGCTGTAGTTGCGGCTAAGGACGGTCCAAGACTTTTTATCAACGATGTAAAGGGCAAGGCAGGGGAAACCGTAAAGGTAACGATTTCCATTGAAAATGCAGAGAAAAAGTGGAATATGTGCGGATTTCATATAACATTCCCCGATGTGCTGAAACCTGTGATGTTCGACGAGGAGGAGCGACTTGTTGAAAAGGAGCTTGGCGGAGCGTCACAGTACAACAGCGGTTCAATCGCTATGTCATGGGAAAATAACAAGACGGATTACCTTATTGAAAATAATCTGGGTGCAATTTTCTTCACAGAAATTTTTGAGAAAAACCGTGGACTTGACGGCGATATTGTGTCATATTTCCTTCAAATTCCCGAAGATGCCAAGGCAGGCACGGAATATCCCGTAGAATTTATGTACATTGAGGGCGATATGTTCACCAATGAGGCAATGGACAAATCCATGGAAAAATACGTCTTTGAAAACTGGAAAGGCGGCAAAATCATTGTTGAATAAAGGCAGCACAACGCAGATTTTATGCGGTATTGCCTGAGAAAAATTGCTTTTTAATGTAAAAATGTCGATTTGCATATTGACAATTGCGATGAAATGTGATAAAATATCAATATGGGCGTATATATATGCTAATTATATTTATTGGAGGATTTAAAAATGGACGAATTCAACAACTACAATTCTGATCAGAGTACATCAGATAACGGTTACAACACCGACTTTACACAGTCAAATGATTACTACAATCAGTATGGAAATGAGCCGCCACAGGGCAAGGGCAAGGCTATTGCTGCATTGGTGCTTGGTATCGTAGCTATCGTATTTGCATGCTGCTGCACATACATCGGTATTATCTGCGGTGTGCTTGCTGTTATTTTCGGTATTCTTGAAATCAAGAAGAACGGCGAAGGCAAGGGTATGGCTATTGCAGGTACTATCTGCGGCGGTATAGGTGCTCTTGTAGGATTAGTTACAACAATTATCAACTTCGTTAATATTTCAAATGGCGAAAATGAGTTGTACAACACCCTTATGAGCCAGCTTGAAGGTGCAATTCAGCTTATCATCAAGTAATGAATAAAAAACAAAAAATTGCCGTGGCAGTAGCAGCTCCCACGGCAGTTATTTTAATATGCATTTTTAAGGAGCAGATACTGGGAATTGCTCCGTATCTTGGAGTTTGCACCTTCTATCTGCTAACGGGAATTCATTGTCCGGGCTGTGGAAATACCCGAAGCGTAAGGGCTTTGCTTAACGGAGATTTGCTTCTTGCGGTGCGGAATAATGCAACAATTCCCTTTCTGGCATTTCTGCTTTTGTGCCTGTATATCGAGCTTGTGGCGGATTTGTGCGGCAAAAAAATCAGAATTCTTCCTCGTAAGCTGTGGATTTGGCTCACAGTTATCGGCTTGTTTATGGTGTACTACGTTCTGCGGAATTTTATCCCTGCCATTGCACCGATTTAGATAATGCTTTAAAGAGCTGTCAGCCGTTAGCCGTTAGCCTTTAGCTTTTTGAACGGCAGGTTAATTAAGAATTGTGGGCGGTAGTCTTAACGATTACCGTCTTTTCTTTTGTATGATGATATTTTTGTAAGGGCGGATATTATCCGCCTGCCAACAGCTAACGGCTAAAAGATAATGGCTAATGGCTTTAAAAAAAGCTAATGGCTGACGGCTGACAGCTAACGGCTTTATATATTCAAGAATGCAAAATAAAATCAAGGTTGCAATCTTCCACACACATTGTCACCTTGCAACCTTGCAATCTTCTTTTTGCACAAAAAATGGTATATGCTTTTGTTACTGTTGCACATAATCGGGCTTTTTTAGCTATTAGCTTTTAGCCTTTAGCCGTTAGCTAATTTGACGGAACACATAAGAAAAGACGGCAATCGTTAAGACTGCCGCCCATAATTCTTAATTCTTAATTCTGAATTCTTAATTAACTTGCCGTTCTATAAAGCTAAAAGCTAACGGCTTGTAATTAATACATTCCGCCCATACCGCCTGCTGGCATTGCAGGTGCAGGATTAGCCTCAGGGATATCAGCAACAAGGCTTTCAGTTGTAAGCACCATAGATGCAACAGATGCAGCGTTCTGGAGTGCAGAACGTGTAACCTTAGTTGGGTCAACGATACCAGCGGGAATCATATCTGTGTAAACCTCGTTGTAAGCGTCAAAGCCGTAGCCTGCCTTGCGTGAACGGCGAATCTTGTCAACGATTACGCTGCCCTCAAGACCTGCATTTGCAGCAATCTGGCGTACAGGTGCTTCAAGTGTTTTAAGAATA
>CALFMA010000575.1 GCA_937880065.1 uncultured Ruminococcus sp. | reverse complement strand
CAGAGGAAGACTTCTCTGCGGCGCCGGTATCGGTGTAACTGCAAACGTACTTGAAAGAGCAAAGGCTCTTATTGATGCACAGGTTGACGTGCTTGTTCTCGACTCATCTCACGGTCATTCCGCAAATGTTATAAAGTGCCTTAAAATGATTAAGGAAACATATCCCGATATCCCTGTAATTGCAGGAAATATCGCAACAGCTGAGGCTGCTGAGTCTCTTATCGCAGCAGGTGCTGACTGCCTCAAAGTTGGTATCGGCCCAGGTTCTATCTGTACAACTCGTGTAGTTGCAGGCTGCGGTGTTCCACAGATTACAGCTGTTTATGACGTTGCTTGTGTTGCACAGAAGTATAATATCCCTGTTATCGCTGACGGCGGTATCAAGTACTCAGGCGATATCGTTAAGGCTCTTGCAGCAGGTGCAAGCGTAGTTATGCTTGGTTCACTTCTTGCAGGCTGTGCTGAAGCTCCCGGTGAAACTGAAATTTATCAGGGCAGACAGTTCAAGGTATACAGAGGAATGGGAAGCCTTGGTGCTATGGCTAACGGCTCAACTGACAGATATTTCCAGGAGGGTGCAAAGAAGCTTGTTCCCGAGGGAGTTGAGGGCAGAGTTCCTTACAAGGGAGTTCTTGCTGAAACAATCTTCCAGCTTGTTGGCGGTATCCGTTCAGGTATGGGACTTTGCGGCTGTAAGGATATTCCTACACTTCACGAAAAGGCTAAGTTCGTAAGAATTACAGGTGCCGGACTCAAGGAGAGCCACCCCCACGATATTTATATCACTAAGGAAGCTCCCAACTATTCAGCAGGAATATAATAGTATTAAACGGCGTATCTTCGGGTACGCCTTTTAAGCATACAGAAACATTTCGAAAAGCTAAAAGTTCCAATCAACAAAAGGAAGTGATTATATGCCACGATTTTTTACGGATAATATAAATGAAAATGACATTGTTCTTGACGGTGAAAATGCCCGTCACATAGGGCGTTCCCTGCGTATGCGTCCAAAAGAGGAGCTGACCGTATGCTGTGGGGGAATTGACTACGACTGCGAAATCCGACAGATTACCGAGGATTGCGTATATCTTGACCTGCTTGAAAAGCACCCCTGCTATGCTGAGCCGACAGTAAATGTCACTCTGTTTCAGGCTATGCCGAAGCTTGACAAGCTGGAGCATATTATTCAGAAATCCACGGAATTAGGCGTTTCAAGGGTAGTTCCCGTGCTGACAAGACGCTGTATTTCCCGACCAACTGAAAAGGATTTCGCAAAAAAACTGCCCCGTCTTGCTAAAATTGCAGAGGAGGCAGCAAAGCAGTCGGGACGTGGTATAATTCCCGAAATATCGCCAATGGTAAGCTATAAGCAATGCCTTGAAATGATGAAAGAACTTGACAAAACGATAATGCTTTACGAGGGCGAGGGCGGCAAGCCTTTCGGAGATGTGGCGGTTGAGGGTATAAAAACCGCAGGACTTCTCATTGGAAGTGAGGGCGGATTTGATGTATCCGAGGTTGAAGATGCAGTTTCGGCAGGTGCAGAGCGTGTCTGGCTTGGTAAAAGAATCCTCCGTTGTGAAACAGCACCAATTTCAGCCCTGTCAATTTTGATGTTTTTAACAAAAAATATGTAAACACTTGAAATTATTGAAAAAATGTGTTATAATATTTTTTGAGGTTATCATAGGCTTCCGCAAGCCTTATGATAATATTTTCCGTATCGCATAACGCTTTCGGATAACATCTAAATATAGCGGAGAAATGAGGAATTTTAACTATGAGCAAAATTTTAACAGGTCTTCTTATCGCAGGAGCTGCCGCAGCAGCTGGTTTTGTAGCTGCAAAGCTTCTCAAGAATAACGAAGTTGAAGAGGATTTTGATGATCTTTATGATTTCGATGACGAAGATGTAGAGTTTGAAATTGACGAAGTAATCGACGATGTAACAGAAAAGGCTGAGGATATGGCTGACAAAGCTGAGGACGCAGTTGAAGATGCTAAGGACGCTGTTGAAGAAACAGTTGAAAAAGTAGAAGATGTTGTCGAGGACGTTGTTGAGGAAATTAAGGACGCTATCGAAGACTAATTAAAACAATGCGGACGGCTGATGCCGTCCGTTTTTTGGTTGTATGGAAAAGTGTTAAACCTCTTTCTTAGAACGTATTTACTTGATATCTATATTTATTGAGTTTATTTTTTTATCACGTATAAAGAAT
>CALFMA010000574.1 GCA_937880065.1 uncultured Ruminococcus sp. | reverse complement strand
AGGGCAATCCCTGTTCTGCCGCTTTCATATACCAATGCAGAGCCTGTCCTTTGTCTTTATAAAATCCGTTTCCGTAGTAGTACTGATTTGCCAAGCTGAACTGCGCAAACTTGTTTCCTGCGTATGCGGATTTTAGAAACCAGCCGAATGATTCTGCGTAGTTCTGTTCAGTACCCATACCGTAGCAGTACATCTTACCAATGCGGTATTGCAGATATGGCTGTAGTTTCATTGACATTGGTTCAAGCTCAAGGAAACCATCAAGTGCCTGCTTGTAATATGCATCGGACTTTTCTTTGTCATCCGCATACACTTTTCCAAGGTCATGAATGGCAAGTACGTTTCCTTTCTCAGCTTCGGAGTGAAGCAATTCCACAGCTTCCTTCTTTTCGTCACCTGTTGCATCCTTTTTGTAATACAGTTTGCAGGCTCTTTTATAATCCTTCGACCATTGAATGTGCAGATTGGAACTTTCAACTTCAACCTCAACAGCATCTTCATCACTCCAAGTAAAGATGTCGTTATCAATATTGCTGAAAGCAGTATCGTCGCTGTCATCGTTCTGCGGAACAGAATACGGGCTTGGTTCAGGCATATGCATATCAAGTACTGCACGGATAATCATATTCTTCACAGGCTTGAACACCTTGTTGTCAGCAAGCGGTGGAAGCTCCGGTTCTCTCTGCGTATAGATCTTATACTTCAGCCGTTCCAACTCACACCACTTTTCATAAAGCTGTGATATTTGCTTGTCCTTTGCAAGCTCTGCAATGATGTCATCAACAGTTCGTTTCACATCCTGCGGCAGATAGCCATAGACTTTCTTACCGCTGACGGTCTGCAATTGTTCATGCAGCTTTTTCACCAACTTTTCCAACTGTGGATTGTGGAAAGTGCTGTTCTGAATCTGCATTACCATCTGATGCACCTGTTCCTGCGATATAGATTTCAGTTCATCACGGCTCAGCGTCTGCTCCTGATAGATGCTCTGCAGATCATCATGAAAGATATCATTTGCAAACGCAGAACGGATTTTGTCAATGCCCTCTCTGCTCAGATACCCTTGCTTGGGATTAGTGGAATAAACAATCAGATGAATGTGCGGATGATGTGTTGTATCATGAAACGCAGCATACCATTTCAGATTGCTCATCGGAATTCGTGACTGCTCTGCAATGACAGGAATCTGCCGCTTGACAAGCTCACGCCAGCGGTCGGAGTTATCATAGCCAAGACGTATTGCATCTTCTCGGCGGAGTGAAACAACATGACTCCACACATTTCCCTTGTGATGTGCAACCTCATCTGCAACCTGATTCAGCACGATAGGTTCATCGCTGTCATTGAATAATCCGTGAGCACCACGCTGTTCTGCACCGGGACGCTTTGCCATGTAACCGACAAAATTCTGACGGTTGCCAATCACATCTGCGTGACGTTCAATGATCGTTGTGATCAGCTCACTTGCATTCTGCACTGTAGGATGTGCAGTGTAGTCCTCGTATTCAAGATAGCGTTTTGCTTCGGGAAAGTCGCTGAGCAATTCGGATAGCATTTCCTTTTGCTTTTCTGTTGTAGCAGCGTTCGGATCATATTGATTCTGATCACGCTTTTCAACGGTTTCACGGGTTGCGATATACTTCGTGTAGTTTTTACGTTTCGTCACACTCCTTGCACTGCCGCTTTTGAGATAACGGCTTGTGACGATGATTTGGGATAAGGGCATGGGATCACTTCCTTTCGGGGGATTGTTTTTTCTTTTGGAATGTGATATAATTAATAAAATATCATTTTCATATAAAGAGGTAAGTAAATGATACTTAATAAAGAGAATATTTTCAAATTAAAAAAAGAATATGAAAATAATAATCAATACGAATTAACCGCTGAACTGTTAGAGCACTTAAAAAAAGGCAATGTTGCAATCAATCTTTTTGAAGTTGCTAGAAATTTCGAGTTGGGTTTAAATGGTTTTGAACAAAATCTTCTTAAAGCATACATATGGTATTGCTTTTCAGCTGAACAAGGATATTCTAATGCACAAGTAAGAATTGGTGATTTCTTTTTTGATTCGAACGAATATAACTTCAGCGAAGCTTTTTATAAATGGATTCTATATTACGATCTTTTCACAAACGGATTGATTAAAAAATTCTCCATAACTGAGCAAATAGATTGCGATGATTATTTTGAGGCAAGAAATTGGTATGTTTTAGCGGCTGAGCAGGGAAATGCTGAAGGTCAATTCAAGGCATTTGAATGCTATAAACGTGATTATCCTGAGACAATTGAAGGATTAAAGTATTTGGCTTTAGCCGCTATTAATGGATTTTCAAAAGCAATTGAATTATTAGAGGAACCTGATTTTCTATTTGGATATAGAAAAAATGCTCCTGAAATTATGGTAACACAATTATACCGAGATATTGTTATAAATGGTGAGTACGAAAAAGCAATAGAGATAGGGGATTGTTATTATTCAGGGAAATACTTCAAACAAGATTTCGTAGAAGCAATTCGCTGGTACACATTAGCGGCTGATAACGGAAATAGAACTGCTATGATACGATTAGGTGATTGTTATTATTGTGGAAGTGGTGTTGATATTGATATTGATTTAGCAAATGAATGGTATCAACATTCAAAAGAAATC
Source organism: uncultured Ruminococcus sp. (assembly GCA_937880065.1). The sequence continues at coordinate 606 of CALFMA010000574.1, read as the reverse complement.
ATCTGTCAAGATGATACTCTTTATTTGCATAAAGGAAATATTGTTTGCCTACGCAACAAACACGATATTGAACAAGTAACAGCTATTATTCATACATTAGATTATAAAACAGTAAGACTAAACGTATCTCATTGTAAGCAGTGTAATAAATTCTTTATGTTGTATGATGTGTATTTGCAATATCGAAAAGTATATGGTGTTCTTCTCGGAAAATTCAAATTCACATCCAGCGGTATATTCTCGGATGTTGATATTGTCAGAAAAACAGAATCGCCATTGCACATATGCGGATACAATGTAAATCAAAAAGAAAATTTATCGTCTGATGAAAGACAGGCTATTATTGCTTATTGCATTGAAAGTAACACTATGACAAAATCAGAGATTTTAAACTTACTTAATAATTTAATAGATTATAACGGTCAAAATCCTAATAACTATTATGCTACTCAAAAATGGAAACAAGACAGATTGTTTGTTTTAAACTATAACATTGAAAAACAGCCACAGCACTTTATAAGACATATAAAAAAATATAAAAGAAATTGTTTCGAAATCAAAACATAAGTTAATTATGTACCAGCCGTATCACACCGATACGGCTTT
>CALFMA010000573.1 GCA_937880065.1 uncultured Ruminococcus sp. | reverse complement strand
AGATGTCGTGCATAGCTGTTTTTTCTCAAAAGGGGTTTTTAGAGATGCCCTTTTATTATTCTCCACCAATTATACCTTGTCAAAAAGACGAAAGCAGAAACGGAATTTTCCAATAAATGAAAAAACATTAATGCTGTCGGATTTTAAAAATACCGCAGGAAAGTCAAATCCTGCGGTATTTTGTTTAGAGGTCCCCTTTAATAAATTATTCGTGGAAGAAATAGGGAAGTGCGTCGTAAACGTAATGTCTTACATATCCCCACCAATGGGTAAGTCCGGGAGCTTCAAGGAAATAGAAATTACCCTTTGAGAAGTCCGATGTGTATGTGAATACAGGCATATTCTTCATTGCGTTAATCTGCGGCACCATATTGCCGTATGCAATATCCTCTGTACCTGTTGCAGCAAGAATATATGTTGAATCCTTATACTTCGAATTTTCAACTGCCTGACCTACTGCATTTGCACCACCCCAGCAATGGCCGCTTAATGGCATTACATATGCAAAATAGTCAATATCGTTAATGAGGACATTCCATGTTGAACCGCCGCCCATTGAAAATCCGCCGTATGCTCTGTGCATTCTTGACGCTTCAAGGTCAGCAGGTGAAGTTGACTCGGCATATGTGGAATATTTGCCCTCAACGAATGGAACAATACTCTCTTTCATTTCCTTGTAAACAGTTTCTGCTGAACATCCGCCGCCGTTGAATGTGGGAGTTACAACTATCATAGGTTCAATATCGCCGTTCTGAATCATATGGTCAAGCATATTATTGAACTTTACATCGCTGCTGAAAATAGTATTTTCATTTTCTCCGCCGCCGTGCATAAGATAAAATACATTGTATTTCTTGCCCTCGTCATAGCCGTATGGCAGATATACATTAAGCTTCTTTGTGCCGTGAATTCCTGTGTATGTTTCATTCACAACCTTACCCTGCTGACTTGCAGGCTTGTTTACGTAATCATCGGGAGCAGCCTTATACTGGAGATTGCTGCTGTATTCAAACGGCTCCTTTTCTTCCTCGGGAGGTGTAATCGGCTCGCCCTGTGGGAAATCTTCAATTTCGCCGAGAACATACTTGGCAATAAGCACAATATCATTAATTGCAGCTTCACCATTATTATCAGCATCGGCATTGACAGCACCCTTGCCCTCGCCAAATCCGTCTACATAGCACTTTCTTGCAGCAATAACATCATAAACGTCAACTCTGCCGTCACAGTTAATATCGCCACGGATAATTGCATTTTTAAGTCCTGCACCTGAAATTACAGTTCCCTTTGATGCAGCCACAACGTCATCAATGTAGAAATCATATTTTCCTGTTCCTGTTTCTACATATAACTGCATATCCTCTGCACCGTCGGGGATTTTATAGCTTGAATTTGCAAGCTGAACCCAATCGCCGCCCATAGCAGAACATCTTGCGATTTTGTCGTAATATGTTTCACCGTCTGCACCTGTATACTGGAGTGTGAGATAGAAAAGATTTTTCTTATTCTCAACAGGACACATTACATTTACGCTGAATGAATATTCCTGTCCCGAAACAAAATCAGCTGAGCTGAGAGATTTAGTTGCACCGTTCCAGCTTGCCGCTCTGTCATCAACGTAAAGGGAATTATTGCCTTGATAATTCGCATTGCTGTTTGCGGAAACTGTTGCAGAACCACGTCCTGTCCAGTCACCCTCGCCGCTTTCAAATGTATCACGGAAATATTCCTTTCCGCTTGTGCTTGTGTTGGTATTTGTATTTCCAGTCGGTTTCGTTGTTGTAGTCTGAACTGCTGATGAACCCGATTTTTCAAACTGCCACCAGTCAACATTAAAGAGATAGCCCTCTCCCCCCGAAAATCTCAGGAAAAGGTCATGTTCACCCTTTGCTCCTGTTATGCTTGTTGTAACCTTAGTATAATCCTGCCAGCCGCCTGTTGAGGGAACTGTTACTGTTCCGATAATTGGACCTGTTGGGCTGTCAAGGTGAATTTCAATTGTTCCGCCCTCTGTGGCAGATGCAACTGATGCTGTAAATGATGAAGCACCCTCACCGAAATCAACTCCGCTTATCTTTACATAATCGCCGCTTTCAATATTGGCAACATCCATACCGCCGTCACCGCATGACTCTGTTTCAATGCCTGAGCCAAAACTCATTTTTTCAGCTTCATTTTTAACATATGGATTTACGCTTTCAAGCTGTGCGGGGCCGTCCTCGCTCATACGGATTGTAGGGAAGCTTCCGTCGCTGTTGTATGTGAATTCCTCAACGGCAACTGAACGGTTAAATCCGCCGCCACCAGGAAGCCGCTGATTGTGATAGAAGAAATATGAGTGGTTTTTATAATCAACAACACCGCAATGATTTGTAAATGCCGCACCTTTTTCGCCCTTTGGCATAATAACTCCACGATATGTCCATGGGCCTGTGGGAGATGAACTTGTGGAATAGCTTATATTTTCGGGAATTCCCTCAGCCGCATAGAGCATATAGTACATATCCCCTCTTTTGTAAAACCAAGGTCCCTCGGTATAAAGAGCACCTGTACGGCTTTCGGGGTCTGAACTTTTACCAAATCCGCTGCTCATATCAACTTTCTGAACTTCGCCGGAATACGAAATCATATCATCATTGAGCTTTACATAATAAAGCTGTGGATTTCCCCAATAGAGATATGCCTGACCGTCATCGTCAATGAAAACTGTGGGGTCAATAAAGTCCCAGTTAGGGCCAACGAGGGGCTTTCCGATTGCGTCCTTGAATGGACCTGTGGGGCTGTCGGAAACAGCAACACCGATAACTCTGCCGCCACCTGCCGCATTACTCAATGGGCAGTACATATAAAATTTGCCGTTTCTCTCAATGCATTGTGCAGCCCATGCTGTATCCTTTTCGGCATATGAAAAATCTGTATCGGATAAAACTGTACCGTGGTGAGTCCAGTTTTTCATATCGGTTGTGGAATAGCATTGCCAGTCGGGCATATAGAAATAGTCGGAATTGTCCTTATCATGGCTTGTGTAAAGGTAAAGCACACCGTCATGAACCATAGGAGCAGGATCGGCTGTGTATAAATTCTGTGCAAGTGGATTTTCTGCATTTGTTACAATCGGCACTGCACCGCATAAAACCGTTGCGGAAAGAGCAGCTGCAACAGCAGATTTCAATGAATTTTTCATAAAATTCCCCCTTAATTAATGATTTAAAGTGCCTCGCACATCCGCAAACTAAAGTTTGCTCCGTGCGGATCGGCAA
>CALFMA010000572.1 GCA_937880065.1 uncultured Ruminococcus sp. | reverse complement strand
TGATGAAGTTTCTTTTACTAAAAGCGGCACTTGAAATATAAATGCTAATACAATAACCGCAGGAATAATTCCTTTTATTAGTAATTTCCATATTTCACTTTTCAGGTTTGTCCCTTTTCTCAATTTTAAATCACCTCATAAAACAAAGTAATTATACTATATATAATAATCAATTATTTTTGTACTGTTATTGTCATCAAAATATAAATTATATCTTTTCAAAAGTTATAACTTATATGGCAAATTTACATATAATTATTTTACCGGGTAAAATAATTACTTTTTAATGTGTTTTTTTTACTTGTTAATGTCTTATTTTTACTTAAAACCATACTTAAAACAAATGCAAAATCTTAAAAATTAATTAAACTTTTTCAAAAAAATAAAATCCCTCTCGAATATTATATATAATAAAATCAGTGTCAATTTTATTATTATTTTATTGTCGATTTCAACAATGAATTTGTGTCAAAATAATGTTTTTTTGTTTTTTCGAAAATTTCGGTTAGTTTTAACAATTTATTTTTAATATAAAGCTTCTATTGTATGTAACTTGACATATATTTATTTTTATTGTACAATAAAACCATCGAAGAGATAAAAAAAGGGATTTGGTTTATCTCACAAATATATTGTTTATCAAATAATTGTTAATAGTATTTATTTATTTTTTAAAGAAAGAGGTATTTTAATGAAACAGAAATGTAGATTTTTAAGTTGTTTCCTTGCAGTGTCTCTCGCACTTGGTATGTCACCTTCCGAAGGTTTACTCAGAACATCTGATATCATTACAACTGTAGACGCAGCTTCTCCAGGTGATAAGCTTTCAGTTGGCGGAGGTACTTCACAGCACAAAGGCACAAGCGATGGTTACAGCTACGAGATATGGATCGACCGTACAGGCGGTAACGGTACAATGACTCTTGGTCAGGGTGCTACATTCAAAGCTGAATGGAGTGCAAACGTAAGTGCAGGTAACTTCCTTGCCCGTCGTGGTCTTGACTTTGGTTCAAAGAAAAAAGCTACAGATTACGAATACATCGGTCTTGATTACGAAGCTGAGTATCGTCAGACAGGCAGTGCAAACGGTAACTCACGTCTTTGTGTATACGGCTGGTTCCAGAACAAGGGCGCAGCAGGAAATGTTCCGCTTGTTGAATACTACATCATCGAAGACTGGGTAGACTGGTGTCCTGATGCTCCTGGTAAGATGGTAACAATCGACGGTGCACAGTATAAGATTTTCCAGATGGATCACACAGGTCCTACAATCAACGGCGGTTCTGAAACATTCAAGCAGTATTTCTCAGTTCGTCAGAGCAAGAGAAAGTCCGGTACAATCTCTGTTTCCGAGCACTTCAAGGCTTGGGCACAGCAGGGTTGGGGTATCGGTAACCTCTACGAAGTTGCTCTTAACGCAGAAGGTTGGCAGAGCAGCGGTGTTGCTGACGTAACTAAGCTTACATTCGGCGGCGGAAGCCCTGTACCTACAGAGCCTACACAGCCTAAGGAACCTGAACCGCCAACTGACGGTACAAACTATTTCAACGATACTTTTGAAAGCAGCACAGGTGGCTGGGAGTCAAGAGGCGGTGCTACAGTTGCTGCAAGCTCTGCAAATGCTTATTCAGGAAACAAGTCACTCTCTGTAAGCGGCAGAACAGAAAACTGGCACGGTGCAGCTATTCCGCTTGATCCCGATCAGTTCGTTCCCGGTCATTCTTACAGCTTTAGTACTGCTTTCCTCCAGAACAGCGGTTCATCTGATACAGCTAAGATTACTCTCCAGTACAACGACGGCGGTACAGAGTCATACGCTACAGTTGCTGAAGCAACTGCAAAGAGCGGTGAGTGGACAAAGCTTGAAAACACATCATTTGAAATCCCTGCAGGTGCTACAGATCTTCTCCTTTATGTAGAAGCTGAGTCAACTACTGATTTCTTTATTGATAACACAGTAGGTGCAATTGAAGGTACAAAGTCATCTGTAGTAACAGGCGGCGGTACTACACAACAGCCTACACCAACTCAGCCTTCTACACAGACTCCTACACAGGGACAGACACCAAGCTATACTTCCGATTCACTCGTAGGAAAGTTCGGTCACATCTTTAAGATGGGTACATCTGTTTCACCTCACGAGCTTAACTCCGGTGCAAGCTTCATCAAGAAGCACTTCAATTCAATCACACCTGAAAACGAACTCAAGCCTGATTCACTTCTCAAGCAGGGTTCATCAGATAACACACGTTGTAACGTATCTCTTGCAAATGCAGCACAGACACTTAAGTTCTGTGAGCAGAACGGAATTGGCGTTCGTGGTCATACATTCGTTTGGTATTCACAGACTCCCGACTGGTTCTTCAAAGAGAACTTCCAGTCAAGCGGCGCATATGTTTCTAAGGATATCATGAACAAGCGTCTTGAAAACTTCATCAAGGATACATTTGAGCTCCTTGCTAAGGAATATCCTAACCTTAACGTATACGCATACGACGTATGTAACGAGCTTTTCGTAAATGACGGCGGCGGACTCCGTCCCGGCAGCAACTCAGGTTGGACCAGAGTTTACGGTGATAATAATGATGAGTTTATCATCAACGCATTCACATATGCAAGAAAGTACGCTCCTAAGGGATGTAAGCTTTACATCAACGACTATAATGAGTATATTCCTGCTAAGACAAACGATATCTACAACATCGCAATGAAGCTTAAGGAACTCGGCGTTATCGACGGTATCGGTATGCAGTCACACCTTGACGTAACTTATCCTTCAGCACAGGTTTATAAGACAGGTCTTGAGAAGTTCCTCAGCACAGGTCTTGAAGTTTCTATCACAGAGCTTGATATCACAGAGCAGAGCTATAACTCACAGGCTCAGGCAGACCTCTATAAGGCTGTATTTGAAATGGCAGTAGCCCATGATGATCAGATTAATTCATTCACAGTATGGGGAACACATGATGACATCAGCTGGAGAAAACAGAATACACCTCTCATGTTTGGTTCAAACTATCAGCCTAAAAAGGCATATGATGCAGTTATGAGCATTACTGTTCCATCTCCATCACAAACAACAACTTCTAAGACAACTCAGAAGCCAAATACAACAACTCCAACTACACCTGCACAGCCTACAGGTCTTGCTGGTGACGCTAACTGCGACGGCGTTGTTTCAATTGCAGACGCAGCAGCATTATTACAGTCAATCGTAAACGCTGATAAATATTCACTTTCAGAACAGCGTAAGATCAACG
>CALFMA010000571.1 GCA_937880065.1 uncultured Ruminococcus sp. | reverse complement strand
AACAAGCCCTTATAGGGCTTTTGCAAACCACCCGTTCAACGGGTGGTTTTGATTAATATAATAAAGGGGTAGGGAAAAAATTAAGCTGTCTTTGTAGGAAGTGACTTAACAAGTCCTGCGTCATACTTCATAATTTCAAGAGCATCGCTGGCAGTAATTCCAGCCTTGCCGTCAACGTCAGCGTTTGCTTTACCCTGATCGCTGATTGGGTACTTATCAGAGTTTGCAAGATTCTGATAAATAGCTGCCGCATCTGCAATTGTAACTACTCCGTCATTGTTTGCATCACCGTAAAGTGATACATTTACTGTAGGAGGTGTTACTGTTCCCTGTGTATATACGGATGCAAGTGTAGAATTGTTCTTGATAGCATCGAAGTAAATCTCGCCCCACTCTGTAAGCTCTGAGCCGTCCCAGCTGCTTACGAGGTCAAGATACTCAACGCCGCCGCTGTTGCCCATCCATGACCATGCGATATAACCCATATCGTTCTGCTCACAGTAGTTCATTACAGTTGCTTCATCAACATCTCCGTCAGTATGCTTAAGACCGAACTCACCTACGAGTACGGGAGCACCGCACTTGAGAGCACCGTCAATGTTGTTCTTTACCATATCAGCTGTGCCGCCTGCATACTCATACATATGCATTGAGAATACAGTATTCTTATCAGGGTCAGATGCGAATACAGATGCACCCTCCTCCTTGATTGATGTTGGATACTGTCCCCAGCCTGCACAGTCAATCATAATCATATTCTTGATACCTGCGTCACGAACGGTCTTGATAGCCTGCTTGCAGCCGTCAGCCCATGTTGTGCTGTTCCACTCGCCGTACCACTCGTTAGCAATGTTGAGAATTACATATTCAGCATTCTCATTGAGGAGGTCTGACATAGTTGCCCAGTATTCAGCAGCTGTTACGATATCTGCAATATTATTGCTTCCTGTAGCATCGTGTGCTTCAAGAATACAAATCTGCTTATTTTCCTTACACCAGCCGATAATCTTCTCGATTTCAGCCTTTGATGTCTTATCCCACTTTACACCGTCAGAGCAAACGATACGAACACAGTTTGTACCAAGTTCAGCAGCTGCCTTGATAGACTGCTCTGTCTTGTCCTTGTACCAAGCGTGAGCGATATTTACACCACGCATTTCAAACTCGTTGCCGTTAGCGTCACGGATAGTCTGACCGTCTACATAGAAACCGTCATACTGTGTTGGAGGAAGTACAGGTGTTGTAGGAGTTGTTGAAGAAGAAGAACCGCCCTTTAAGAGGTATGCATCGAGAATCTGAATTCCTGACTTATCTGTAAGAGCCTCGCCGTCTGCCTCAGCATACCAGATCTGTCCCTCATATGTATCGGACTTTCCAAGTTCTGCCTTAATCTTTTCGATAATAGCCTCATCCTCGATAACTTCTGTTCCAAGTGAGCAGTTGAGGAAGTTATCTTCTACATTAACCTTGATAGAGCCGCTCTTTTTAGCCTCCCACTGGAGATTTACCCAGTAGTATTCGCCGTCAAGAGGAATTGAAACGCCCATACCGCCGTTAGCGTATGTAACATTCTTTGGAAGTTCAACATTGATATAGAATTCCTTAGCAGCCTCGGGAAGTGTAATCTTGAAATTCTTAGTTGTCTTGTCGTACTTGACTGTACCGTAATTCTTGTTGGGGTCAGCCTCAGTTGTAGGACGAGTTGTTGTAGTTGTAGGCTGTGTAGTAGGTCTTGTTGTTGTCTTTGAAGGGTCAACCGGAGCAATATCCTGTGTGTAAAGGTTAGCAGGAAGTTCATCAAGAGTAATGCAGTAGTCACTCTGATACATCTCAATTGTATCTTCCTTTGTGTTGAATACAGGGTTAGAAAGGAAGTTTGTATCAGCACTTCCGCCGTCATACCATGTACAGAAATAGAGCCAGCCAGCCTTTTCGTCAATGAGATTATCAACAGTAGAGAAGCTGTCGTTCTCTGTCATAGCAACCATTTTTACGCTGTCATATCTGTCCATAATTCCGTAGAATGTTGAACCGATAGCACTGTCATTGTGCTTCAGAACAGCAGAACCTGTAGACCAGTCTGTACAGTTGTACTTATCGTATCCGATAATGTCAACATAAGCATCTCCCGGATACCAATCGTCTGAATACTCATAGTTATAGCTGTTCCACTCCCAGATAAGGTTGTGGCAGTCGAACTCATTTGTAAGTGTTTCATATGTGTAGATCCAGAGCTTCTTGTAAGCTTCTGAACCCTCTCTGCCCCACCAGAACCATGAGCCGCTTTCACCGCCTGAGCCCTCAGCCTCGTGGAGAGGACGCCAGAGAACAGGAATACCCTGAGCTTCAAGTTCCTTGAATTCCTTAGCAAGAGTTTTAAGTCCCTGCATATAGTATTCATTTTCCTTTGTGCCGGGTGTAGCAGCCTTTGAAGGTGAGAAGTCTGTATCCTTAGCTGTATAAGTTGTCTGAGCCCAGTCAATCTTCTGACCGATTTCGTAGCTTGCGAAATCCTTAGGAACATTGTAGTGGAAAGAAGCTGTAGCAATACCATTCTTGTTCTTTACCCAATCAATGATACGGTCAGTTGAGCCGTCATCGCTGCCGAATGCAGGACAGCAGAAGTTACCGTAGTCGAAACCTCTGATAGCAGGATATTCACCTGTGAGGTCCTTGAGATACTCAAACTCAGTTTCAAGACCGTGAGGACCGCCTGAGTAGATTTCCTGCTGACCTGAAATGATATTCTTGCCGTATACACTTGCAAGATATGCCATAAGTGAACGAGTTTCAGCAGTTGCCTTGAGATCGCAAGGTGTTGTTTCAAGAGCCTTTATAGGAGAAAGAGTTGCTTCCTCAACTGTGAGGTAGTCAAACTTTGTCCAGCCCCATGACTTGCTGATAGTAATTGTGTTCTTGCCTGCGGTGAGCTTTGCAGTTGTAGAAATTGGTGTAAATTCACCCTCAGGAATACTGATCTGTGCCTGATCAACGCCGTTGATAGCAAGATTCTGAACCTTTGAGCCGCCAACGCCGTAAGCGTAGATTGTAAGCTTATACATACCTGCGGAAGCAACTTCCACATCAACGGAAACTGAACCGTCGTCCTGCATATAAGCAACCTTATCGCCGCTTGCTCCTGCTTCTGTAATAGCTTCAACAGTTTCGGTCATAGTACCGTTTTCGAACTCATACTTCTGACCGCCCTCAGCATATGATGTAAATGCTGAGATAACAGTACCGTTGAGAGCCATAGCAGCAGCCATAACAGCAGCTCCTGCTTTTTTCATAAGTGATTTGTGCATGTTAATTCCCTCCATAAGTTGATGGCAACATCGCTTTAATTTCATACGATGTTTCCTATGTTCGGACATTGTATCCCAATCAATGTCCTTTACTCCTTACTTTAATTATACTATTCATTTAGGCAAAAATCAAGGAATTTAATCTTAAATTTAAGAAAAAAACAAAAATTCGTAGGTATTCACAAATAAATAACCGCAGATTTGGTGATTCTGTAAGATTATAGCTTAAATTACAGAATTTGTTAAGTTGTATAAAAATGCCCTCCGAAAAGGAGGGCAAAATTATTATTATTCAATTCCTGCCTGCTTGCAGAAAAGCTCAAATGCAGCAGCAGCTGAATCAGTACCGTTGATGAATTCGGTACTTGTAAGAGTTCCTGTGTATTCTCCGTTGATGAAGATATAGCACAGTTCGCTGTTGTCGGATTCAACAAAATCAACCTGTGTTTGTACATCGTTGGTTTTTGTGAATTTTACAGTAAACAGCGGATTTTCAAGTTCAGGCTTGCTTTCAACGTCGATTTCCTCAAATGCAAAGTATGCAACGTGATTGAAGAAATTCTCGAAATAGTTAAGCACAGAGGCATTTGAAAGGTCAATATCGTTATCCTTGTACTTAGCCCATTCCTCATTTGCATTAAGCGTAAATGAAGCGTTGAGATTTTCGCTGATTATCTCAAATTCAGATGTAGCGTGGAGGTTAGCACATTCAACCTTTTTCATAAGGAAGTCAACAGGCTCTTTTTCGATGAAATCGAGGTCGCCCGAGTAGAATGTTTCAACCTGCTTTGCCTCCTGATTGTATACATATGTATAAGTATCAGCGTTCTGTCCGTATTTGCTGAACAGGAGGGTTTTCTTTGTGCCGTCAATGGCAGTAACCGTAAACTCCGCAATAGGCTTATCAAAGCCGTATGTCTTGATGTCGTTTTCGTCTTCGGGTAGCATTACCTCGGCTGTAAGACGAGTAATCAACGCCAGCATACTTCCTACTTTTGTCTGGTCAACTGAAAGCTTTTCGTATCTGTCGGGAAGTGACCACACGTTTGTATCTGTATCAAGTTCAAGGTTATAGATTTTCTTGCCGTCACGGACAAGTTCAAGACCAACGATTTCACTTGTAATATATGGAATGAAATCCTTGTCTTTAAGAGTAAGTCTGTCAACGAAAATGTTGCTTATAATTGAGGAGGGGAGAGCATACACATTTTCTTTTTCACTTGTGTAGCCGTAGTAGTATTCCCCTGTAGGGCTTTGCTTTCCGAGGTAGAGGGTATATGGCTTTGAATCTCCTGACAATGTAACAACATAGGGATTTTCAAGACCGTATTTTACTTTAGCTTCATCTGTTAATTCGCCGTAGCTGTCTTTTGCCTGTAAATAAGACATAAAGGTAACAATACCCTGAACAGCAGTCTGGTTTGTGTCAAAATAAGAATCGCTGTACTCTGTAAGGTTCCATTCTTCATCTGCATATTCAAAGGTGTAATCGCCGTCAGTACAGGATACATCAACCTTATTTATAGAATTTGCGTCAAAGTTGAACAGAACATAGTCGGAAAGTTTTGCTTCTTCCTTTTTTGTTTCTTTATCGCTCTTGCTTTTAACGCTCATAAAAGCGGCAATAGAACCGCCGGCAGCGATTAAAAGAACAGCAATTGCAATAATAGCTTTTTTCATCAAGCATATCTCCTTTTGAGCCATACAAGCAGACCGATTACTGCAAATACAGCGGGGATAACAAAGAATGTATTGATTGTTTTTGAAGCCTCAGCACCGCTGGCAAATACCATTGTATCGTAGGCGTTGAACTTGTTTTCAATGCCAAGGTCAATATCGCTGGAGTAGAGCCATGTGTTTGAGAACTGAACAAGTCGGCGTGTACCGAATGAAGGAATATAAAGGTTATTGTCAATAGGCTCATCACAGCCGATAACGAAAAGCTTTGCACTTGTCTGCTTATTGTATGAGTAGTAACCCATAACAAGAGGCTGATTTGACTTTTCCTTAGCAGCTGCGGCAGTAAGAGCGTCACCGCCCATAGGCTCGCTTATACAAGTGTATTCGGAGCTGTCCATAGCTGTGGGGAGGTTTTCGATAATTGATGCCTTTTCAATCATAGCACCGGAAGAAGCAAGAGTGTATAAGCTTCTGATGTTGGAAACGCCTGACTCGTAAGTACCGTCAGCAATAAGTGTGTTGAGGTCAGTTGTAAGGTCCTCGGAGTAATCCTCAGCCTTAGCAGGATATGTGATTACAAAGTGGCTGTCTGACTGAACGGAGTTCATATCGTTAAGCTGCCATTTTGAATTTTTTTCACGGAGAATGTTGTAATCCATACCGATTTCAAACTTTGCAAGAAGGAATTCGATATTTTCGAATTTACCCTCGGTATCGCAAGGGGAGAGAAGCATCTGCATTTTTCCGCCGTTGTCGATGTAGTCGCTGAGTTTCTTACAGTCAGAGTCGCTGATGTCACGGATTGGAGCAGCAATAGTGATAATAGCTGTGTTTTCGGGAACTGCGTCAACTGTTGAAAGGTCGAGTTCCTTGACATCGTAGTTGTCGGTCATTACAGTATCTCTGTAAATTGAATAGTCATCTTCAAGAGTCTTTTCGCTGTAGCCTTTGAGGAAGTATACAGTAGGAAGGCTTCCTGTTGTACACTGATAAATTGCACCTGTGATAAGGTTTTCACCTGCGTAGATATCAGCACCGTTAGCGTCTGTCTGGAAAAGATTTCCTGAAATCTGACGGATTGTTTCGCCGCATCTTACGAAAACATCATTCATTTTTACGGTGAGAACGCCGTTGGGATTGAGAGATTCCGCAAGCTCTGTATCCTCGTTGGGGTTGAAGCAGGTAACAGTAATGTTATCACGCTTGTCAAGTTCCATTAAAGTATGATACAGAGGGAGTGCAGGCGGTTCGTTTTTAAGGTTGAAAAGGGTGTTGAGGAAGTAAACCTCAATTTCCTTATCCGAAGTTTTGTCGAGAATTTCAACTGTTTTTTCATCAAGTGAATATTTTCCATTGGGAGTCATATCGAATACCTTGTCTGAATAGGAGAAAATCATATTCAGCGGTACAAATACAACGAGTACGAGAATTGCAAGGACGATTGCGAATGCTCCCGAAAGGTTAAGCTTCTTTTTATCATTTTTGTTATCCATATCGGCTTACCCCCTGTTCCAACGTCTTTTTTCAATGGAGATATAGTTCCATACAAGACATACAATTATTGCGGATAAAAAGAATACAATATCGGAAAGTCTGATAAAGCCCTGTGAGAAATAAGCGAAACGGGGCTGTGCTGCAAAGGAATAGAGAGCAGACTGCAATCCGGGATACTGTGCTATGAAGTCTGTCATTGTGAAGTCATCAATGAACAGGAATATGAACATTACAATTTCACCGAGAATAGCGGCAAGGATTGAGTTTTCCACAAAGGAAGAAACAAGCTGTCCGATTGCAATGTACATTGCTCCCCAAAGGAAGAAACCGAGGTAAGCACAAATAAGCTGGCTCATTACGACTTCACCTTTGAATGATGCGTAAATGGGGAAGAAAAGGGAGCAGGCAAGCATAAAGAGGAAAAGTGTGATATTTGCAAGATACTTGCCGAGAATAATCTGCACCACGTTAATGGGCGAGGTCATAAGCAGTACTTCCGTGCCGAATTTACGTTCATCGGCAAAAGTTCTCATAGTGACAATCGGAATGAGGAAGATGAACATAATGATTACATTATAAAATGTATCGGCAAAGGAGAAGTAGAAAGTAGCCTGGTCAAGAGTTCCGAGGCTTCCGTTGAAAACGAATGTGAACATAAACAGGAACAAACCTGTTACAATGTAGGCGAAGGGCGTAAAGAAATATCCCTGCAAGTCTTTTTTATAGATTGAAAACATTATTCATTGCCCTCCTTTTTGAGTTCTTCCGACTGTGCGGCAACCATATCATCTCTGTATTCGTTGAAAAGCTCCTGCATTCCGCCTGATGTGCCTGAATTGATAAGCTTTACGAATACTGATTCAAGGTCGGGTTTTTCTGTGAAGATGTCAGAAATCTGAATATTGTTATTCAACAAATCTCTCATAATGTTGTTTTTTACAACATCGCCATCGCCCTCAATTTCAGCGATGAATTCATATGTATCATCGCCCTCGGCGTTGGTTTTGGTAATCCCTTTTACGCCCTCATTCTTTGCAATGAGTTCAGCAGCTGTAGTTCTGCTGCCCTTGACTCTGATGTGGAGAGTGAGAGAGCCGCCTGTCTGCTTTTCAAGGTTTTCGATTGTGTCAATTGCCTTAATATCGCCCTTGTTGATAATTACAACACGGTCACAGACAGCTGAAACTTCTGAGAGGATATGGGAACTGAAAATAACTGTGTGTTCCTTTTTCAAGTCCTTGATAAGACTTCTTACCTCTGCCACCTGTTTGGGGTCAAGACCAACAGTAGGCTCGTCGAGGATAAGGAATTTTGGGTTGCCTAAAAGTGCCTGAGCAAATCCAACACGCTGTTTATAGCCCTTTGAGAGGTTTTTAATGAGCTTGTCCTTAACGTCTGTGATTTTGAGAAGCTCCATAACACGGGCGATTTCCTTGCTTTTCTTTGTAACGGGGATACGTTTCAGACCTGCACAGAATGAAAGGTATTCCCTTACACGCATATCGGGGTAAACAGGTGGGATTTCGGGGAGATAGCCGAGATTTTTCTTAGCCTTTACAGGCTCTTTTGAAACATCGCTGCCAAAGATAGTGACTTTTCCCGCAGTCATGGGGAGATAGCCTGCTATCATATTCATAGTTGTTGACTTGCCTGCACCGTTTGGTCCAAGAAAGCCGAGAATTTCATTATCGTTTATTGTAAAACTGATATTGTTTACGGCACGGTTATTGCCATAATACTTAGTTAGATTTTCAATAGTGATCATGATATTCCTCCTTAATTAAGATTTATGGGAGTATCGGAGCCGTTGCAGCTGCGGATTCCCTTATGTATCCGAGAGCAGTATACACATATATAATAATGTAGGAAATTCAAAATTACAAATGAGGGTAAAGGTATGTAATTATAATATCCCATTATCTATAGTATTATCTCAAATTTATGTGTACGTGAGATGAATAATATGTGAACAAGATGTTAAATTCTGAAAGCATCACAAAAAAATTGCGAAAAGAATTTGTAAAAATTATATATAATATTAGTGAATATATGGTGAAAAGCAACTGTAAAGCAGATGAATTTTAGGTTAAAGGTAAAATAACAGAATTTGTTCACAATTACTTAATATATTGCGATTTTGTAAAATTTTTGTGGTAGTCAAAATATACAAAAATGGAATTTGTAATTGTGCATTGCACCAAAAAATTATTAACGCATTACATAAAATTCGCCAAGCTGTTGACTTTAAAGAAAATATGCTTTATAATAGTATTGAAAATAGTTTGAAAATTGTGATAGTTCTATGACTATTCACAGTGTACGAAGTATTTTCGTATACGAGTTCCGTGTATGCGGAACAAAACCATTTTTATAACCAAATTTTATTGAGAGGGGTTAAAAAACAATGATAAGCAAGAAAAACAAAGCTCTTGCAGCTGGTATTCTTTCCGCTGCAATGTCAGCTACTGCACTCGTTCCTGCTTTTGCTTCAGGTTTCGATGCAACACCCAACGAGTATGCTAAGGAAAAGGATTCCTACAAGTCTTACGCTACAATGTTTGAGACACTCTACGATGACGTTATCACTAACGGTATCAAGAATGGCTACATGAGCGATCAGACACAGAACGGTTCTTTCGGTATTCCTTACCACGCTGTTGAAACACTCGTAGTTGAGGCTCCTGACTACGGTCACGAGACAACTTCTGAGGCTATGTCCTACATGGCATGGGTAACAGCTATGCACGATGTACTCGCTAAGAACGGTACTATCAGCGGCAGCACAGGCGACCTTGAAAAGGGCTGGAGAACACTTGAGGCTATCATTCCCGGTTGGTCTGAGAATGCATACGGCTACGGCGATATCAAGTATGAGACAATTTTCGAGCAGGAGAGACTCAAGGCTGATACAGCTACTGAGGAAAATGATCCTAAACTCTACCCTGCTACACAGAACGGTACAGACGCTATCAACCCAATTTATGATGATATGAAGTCTGCATACGGCGGTGATGCTGGTTACTACCTCATGCACTGGCTCGCTGACGTTGATGACTGGTATGGTTTCGGCGGTGGCAAGGGACAGTTCACTTTCATTAACACATTCCAGAGAGGTGAGCAGGAGTCTTGTTTCGAGACAGTTCCTCACCCATGTATTGAAGAGCTTAAGTATGGTATGAAGAGCAGCGGCCAGGGAGATGACGGTAACGGAATCAAGGCTATCTTCAACGGTAAGGACAAGGTTCCACCACAGTACTCCTTCACAAACGCTCCTGACGCTGAGGACCGTGCTATTCAGGCTATTTACTTTGCAAACAGATATGGCGTAAACACAGGTGAACTCTCTGCTCTCGCAGGTAAGATGGGTGACCAGTGCCGTAACGACATGTTCGATAAGTACTATAAGGAAATCGGCTGCCAGAACATGGCTTCTGCTTCCGCAGGTCTTAAGAGCCAGCACTATCTCATGTCATGGTATACATCATGGGGCGGCGCTCTTACAGCTTCTTACGGTGACTATCAGTGGGCTTGGCAGATCGGTTGTTCACATTCTCACCAGTTCTATCAGAACCCACTTGCAGCTTATGCTCTTGCATATGACAAGAACATGGGCGACGGCATAAAGACAAAGAACTTCCAGTCTGACTATGAGGAATCCCTCAAGAGACAGATTGAAATGTATCTCTGGCTCCAGTCTGCAAATGGTCCTTACGCTGGTGGTTGTACAAACTCCAAGAACGGTAAGTACGAGTCGTATAAAGACAACGAGTCTACATTCTATGACATGGTTTACGTTGAGCATCCTGTATACGCTGACCCAGGTTCTAACCACTGGATTGGTAACCAGGTATGGTCTACACAGCGTCTTGCTGAGCTTTACTACTATGTAATGACAAAGGGTGATGAGTCCGGTCAGACATACGGTGGTCTTAGCCTTGAGGAAGCTCTCGATGCACTTCTCAGCAGATGGATTGCTTGGTTCATTGAGAATACTAAGTTTGATTACACAACTGAGGACGGTAAGGAACTCGCTTACGCTATTCCTGCAACTCTTGACTGGAAGGGTCAGCCTGAGACATGGGGCGGTACTTATGATCCCGACGCTAACAGCGGTCTTACATGTTCAATCAGAAACTACGGTATGGGAGATATCGGTTGTGTATCTTCACTCTGTAATACACTTATCTTCTATGCAGCTGCTAAGGGCGTAGACGGTTCTGCTGCTACAGAAGGCGGTTCATCTGTTGCTGAGCAGGGACTTCTCCTTGCTAACAAGCTTATGTCCGCACAGTGGAACCTCGGCCGTGACGAGATCGGTATCGCATTCGAGGACTGCAACGGTTCACTCACAAGAATCTTCGACCAGGAAGTTTATATTCCTGATTACTATAGCGGTACAATGCCTGACGGTTCTAAGCTTGAGCCAGGTGCTACATTCAGCTCTATCCGTGAGAGCTACGCTAAGGATCCTATGTACCAGGAGTGTAAGAAGGTTTACGATGCTACAGGCGAAACTGAGGATTACAAGTTCAAGCTCCACAGATTCTGGCACATGGGCGATGCTATCATGACAACAGGTACATTCGCACTTCTCTATCCAGATGTAGTTCCTTACTATGTTGTTCAAATCTATTATGATGAGAGTGAATATGAAAAATCTTTGGAATATTATGCTAAGAAGAATGGAGTGGGTGACATCAAGACAAACGAAGAAAAACGCTTGAGCCGAATTGCTGCGAATGTGGTGTTCAATGTCTTGCTTGCGGGACCACACATGATTTGGCAATATGAGGAGATTGGTTATGACTTCTCTATCAACTCCAGCGAAAACAGCCCTAACGGCACATCT
>CALFMA010000570.1 GCA_937880065.1 uncultured Ruminococcus sp. | reverse complement strand
AACGTCAGCGCCTAAAACAATTCTTTTTACACAATTCAATGTGCTCCCGTCAATCAAATATAATTCGCTTAACTTTCCGCTACCCTCAATCATCATAGTCCCACTATCGTCTACGATCCATGTAAGATTATCTGAAAACTTACCCGAATCTATAACTATAGCTTCACTTTCCTGAGTAGCTTCTTCAGCAGCTTCCTCAGTCACTTCCTGTTTCACACTCGTATCTTCTGCCCTTGTTTCTTCAAGAGCATATATCATACTTCCGCTATTCGCTGTAAGTACAGATATTGCTACGAGCATGCTTAAGATCCTCTTGTTTTTCTTGTTTTTCATTCCAATCATTCCCTTTCAATGTTTTGTAAAAAAATACCCATAAGTTTATTATAATTCCTATTTTTAAAAAAGTCAACAAAAAAAATGACTGTTTTTAATTTTTTTATTATAAAATCTTAAACTTTGATTTTTTACTGTACGCCGGATTTAATATCCCATTCTGAGATATACTGCTTGAAAACGTATCCTTTTAATATTCTATAAAAAATCTTCCTGACAACACTTTATAACAAATAAAAAATGACTGCTCTTTCCATAATTATTTCATCAGTAAGAATCTCTCGTAGCCGACCCTCTATTGTATTCCGAAATCTTGAAACATTGTCATTGGTTTTCATACGGTGATATGCTTTTGAGCCGATGTTTTCATTGTATGAGAAGAAATGTTCCATAAGTTCTTCCGGTGTTTGTCCATCTGTCAGCTCATCGATGTACTTTCTAATACTGGTATTAAGCTTCTTTAACTCGGTAAACAATGCAAGTGTTCTGTCGTAGACCGGCTTAATAATCTGAGGATACGGACGGTCTAAAAGCTTCTCATTTGTAAGTAGTGAATAAATAGCAGAAATCTCACTTTGATACTCCATTTCATTATATTCGGTAATAGCAGTAAAAGTCTGCATAATAGTAATGGAATGACTCGGCATAACAATCTTTGCATGACCGCTATTATCAAATTCATATTCTACCCAGCCGTAATTCTTCAGTTTTCTAAGAAACTCGCTTGCCTTTGAACGTGAATCATGGAGGACATCCTGTGCATCATCAAATTGAATAGCAGCAGAACTATTCTGTTCAAAAAAGTCTGTCAGCTGTAATATTATTATTTCTCTGTCTACACCATAAGAAAGCTCTGTGCGATATGAGTTATATATAATTTCAAGGCAATCAATGAATATATTCTGATATTTACCTGTCAACGGTTTAAAATAGTCACCGCCAATGATTTCAAATAATTTTATCGTAATCACCTCGTTTGTCTTTGTATAAATTCTTGCTTAAATCGTTGCTTCCACTATAGCTTTACCGTTTAATTCTATCGTTCTGAGTCCCGTCTTCCTGTTTTTATTGAAGTTGAAACTTACAAGATAACCTTTGTCTATATTGTAATATTCAAGATATTCCGAAAGCTGTTGTTCTCCGCTTGTGTTGTATTCTTCTCCACGCCATATTTTCAGTTCGATTATATACTGCTTTCCGCTGTAATCAACTATTACATCTGTTCGCCTCATGTCCCTTGTCTGGGCTTCGATATAGTAGTTTCCTACTCCGTTTATTATCGGTCTTAAGTACAGTAAAAATAATTTTCTGCCTTCTGATTCTATAAACTTTTCAGGACGGTCTCCGTATATTTCTCTGAAATGTACCGCAAACTTTTCTATTACTCTTTCCATGTCAAGATTTCCGGAAGTTATAAACTGATTTTTGTCGTTTGTTCCTTCGGCGAAAATGCTGTTGCTTATTGCTTCTGTAGATATATACCAGTCATATATTATAGTTTCAAATATGCGGTTTGATATGCATACTGTTCCATCTGCATTCTTTATAAATCCATACATCTCGGCACTGCGTATAGTTGTTTCATAATAATTATACACTATCTTTTTTCCGTAAAATAATAAGTTATATACAAAACAATTCAGATCATTATCATTTTCAAGTTTGTTTATCAAAGATTCCAACAATGGCGTTCCGGATGTTATTATCTTTTTCACAGCACAAATAACACTCTCCGTATCCCAATCGGTTTTTTCTTCATCTATATTTTTGCAAATCATAGATACAAGTACCGGATACCCTGATGTGTAGTCGTAAATCTGCTGTGATATTTTTACGGTATCCATTCCGGTGTGATGGTCTTTTTCGTATTCTGTGAGCATTCCTTTAATATCTTTTGATGAGAAATTCATATCCACTTCAAATGGTGATGATATATTCCACGGACTGTTATGCTTGTGGTCTTCATCGGGGCGGATCTTTCTTTTCAGATTTCTTATATCATGTACCCCTGCAAGTATTACCGAGTGAAATGTCGGCAATTCCGTTCTGCTCAGATAATAGCCTCTTAACTGTGCAAGAAAATCAAGAAATACCTGATTATTTGATGCCTGGTCTACTTCGTCTATCATGAGAACTATCGGTTTTGAAGCACTTCGGCAAATACGGCTTATCTTCTTGAAAAGTCTGACCATATTTGTTACACCTTCAAATGCGTTCTTGTTTTTTTCGTA
>CALFMA010000569.1 GCA_937880065.1 uncultured Ruminococcus sp. | reverse complement strand
CTCGTTTGATTTCTCTTCCTCCGGGTACTTAGATGTTTCAGTTCCCCGGGTTCCCCACGTTAACCTATGGATTCAGTTAACGTTCCATGGTTCTTCACCATGGGGGTTTCCCCATTCGGAAATCTGCGGATCAATGCTTATTTACAACTCCCCGCAGCTTATCGCAGTTAATCGCGTCCTTCATCGGCTCCTGATGCCAAGGCATTCACCTTACGCTCTTTTTCGCTTGAACTTCCTTTGCTGTTCGTTCTCTATCTGAATTGTATGAGTTTCACTTGAACATGGTTTTTATTTACTCTTCGTGAAAAGGCAATTTGCCTTTTTGAATGTTTCCACCTTGCAATTACTTGCTTCGGTGAAATTGTAGTTATTACCCTAATATTGGAAAGACCTTAAATTTCGATTGATCTCGTTATTTAATGTCCTCTATATCTGTTCGTTTTAACTCATTTCTTTTCCTTTATTCGATTTTCAATGGGCATAGAACCCCATTCCCCAAAGAAGCAATTATGCAAAGTCCAAGCAAGACCGCCACTGGGCGGTCTTTTTTGTTTTAATATTAGCATATATCTGCTTTTTTAATCTGCCTTACTCTGAAAAGAACAAGAGGGAATAAGCTCAAAAGATTACAGATCAAAACGCCGATTACTGCAAGCGGGTGGAAGTATTCCAGAAACTTTCCGTCAGGGAGTAAAACGATGTTATTGAAAAGATAGATAAACAGTATCGTTATAACGCCGCCCATAAAAAGGGCGATAGCGTCAATGAGTAAAAGCTCGTTTATAATTTTTCTTAAAATCTTTTTCTTTGAAATACCTATTGCTCTGTAAACTGAAAGTTCATAGTTTCTCTTCTGATACATTCCCGCAAAGGCTGTATTTATTGTAATTGCTAAAATTACAGAAACAAGGATTACTATAAAGCCATAGATGAAATTGAATGCCGCAAAATCAGATTCCAGAGATTCCTTTGGTGTACCGCCGATAACGACATTGTATTTTTGCGATAGCGCTACTGCTTTGCTTCTGAGCGCTTCACTGCTCAAAGTATCGCTGTAAAGCTTTATAGCGTAGTCGCTCTGAGAGTCGTTTATCATATATGCGCCATAGCCCTTTTTATCTGTTATAAAGTCAACAGTATAGCTTTGCCCCTCATAAATCTCAAATGCCTCGTGCTTTGTGTTTTCATCAAGCTTATCGCCAGGCTTTAGCCCTAAATTGTCAGCAAGCATTCTTGTTAAAACAATACTTCCGGGTCTGAGCTTTTCAAAATCCACCTTAATATTCATCTTATCGCAGTAGATTTTAAAATCGTCAACCGAGCCGAATGCCAGATCATTTGAGCCTACAGAAAAGCCCATTACAGTATACCAGCTAAAAGAACCTCCGCTTGATGAATGGGGGAGATATTTTAAATTATTATCCTCGTCAATTGCCTGCAAAAACTCGTCAAAATGGCTTTCGCTGTTTGAAATTACAGACCTGTCGACCATATAGATAAACTTATCGCCACTTTCTAAAAAGAGGTCATAGGTTGAAAGCGGGCTTGTTACATACAAACCGCCTACATAGATAACAGCGCTCAACATCAGCATAACCATCAAAAGAATACAGCGTGGCTTATTGTTGCGGATGTAGTATAAAGCTGAAAACGGGCTCATATCTTGTCAGCCTCCTTGACAGCGCTGATATCGCCGTCCCACATTTCAATAACTCTGTCAGCATCCTTTAAAATAGAGCGGTCATGAGTGATAACTAAAACTAAATTTTCTTCAGAATATTTTTTGAGTATCTCCATAACGATAAAAGCGTTATCGTGGTCAAGAGCGGCAGTTGGCTCATCAGCAAACAAAACGTGAGGCTCGTTTATCATCGCTCTTGCAATAGCGGCTCTCTGTCTCTGACCGCCTGAAAGCTTTGCAGGACGCTTTGAAATCTCAGTTTCGCCAAGCCCGAAGCCTGAAAGAAGCTTTTTTGCACGCTCAACCGTCTGAGCGCTGTTTTTTGCAGAGGCGACTGTCACGTTATCGAGTGCCGACATATAAGGCACAAGGAAATGCCTCTGGAACACAAAGCCGAATTCGTCACGTCTTACTGTTTCACGCTCTGAGTCACGCAGAGCAGTAAGCTCCTTGCCGTTATAGAGAATGTTTCCGCTTGTCGGATTCTTAAGAGTTGAAAGGCAGTACATAAGTGTGGACTTTCCCGAACCTGAAGGTCCGATGATACCTATGAGCCCCTTGTCCGGCAGGGTGAGGTCAAAACCCTTGAGTGCGTATACCTTTTCTGCCTTGTCCATATCATAAATCATTGTAATATTCTTTATTTCAAACATAAGTCGTATCCCCTCAAATAATTAGTAAAGGTCGTCGCCAAGTGCGTCGATTGTTTTTATTCTGTAAAGTGCGTAGCGTACAGGAATCTGGAGTATCGCAAAGAACACGAGGAAGTCAAGGAGAACATCCTTTATCGCCTCTGTGTCAAGAGAATTACCGAGAAGTCCCGACGGCGTAATATAAAGAACGTTGATAAGGAAAACTGACAGTGCCGTTATTGCCGCACCGATAACAAGTGACAGAATAAATGTGAAAGAAAGCTCTCGCATAATTGAGAGGTATATCGACTTTCTTGAGTAGCCTATCGAAGCATACAGACACCATTCGCTGTGTCTGTCACGCAGGAAGGTTATGTAGATTACGCAAAGTGCAACGCACATCAGGATTACAATTCCGACATACACGATATTTGTAGAGCCTTCGATTGCGTCAACCATATTCTTCTGGTAATCTTCTGTAGCACTTTCATAGTCTGTCCAGTACATACCGTTTGAATCGAGCTTTACATCTATAGTCGCAAGCTCATTTTTGAGGTTTGTGATTCCTTCAGAGAAGATGAAAAGCTGCTTTGCTGAGTCATCATCGGGATGTGGTGTACCGCAGATAAGGTTGTAGTCGCTTTCGACAACACCGACG
>CALFMA010000568.1 GCA_937880065.1 uncultured Ruminococcus sp. | reverse complement strand
CGCCGGAGTGCCTGCCTCCTCCGGAATGCCCTTCAGCAGATAATCCAGCGTCACACCGAACAGATCTGCGATGGCCTTGAGCACCGTAACATCCGGGATGGACTCGCCCCGTTCCCATTTGGAAACTGCCTTATCGCTTACACCTAAACGCTCCGCAAGCTGTTTTTGTGTAAGCTTTTTTTCTGTCCGCAGCTGCTTAATAAGGCTGCCTGTTTTTTCGTAATTCATATCATCACCTCATAGGTATATTATAGCCTATGTTCGGTAATTCGTCAACCTACCATTGGTAGAATTCCGCTTATTCCTCGTTTTCGGAATCGTTGTTATGATACTTTTTCTGTAATGCCTCGTTGATTTCCCTGACCTCTTTCCGTGAGGTGAAAACATAGGCTATAGTAGTGAAAATATAGACAATTGCAACGGATACAATCATAGAAACTGCACCGCCTATGCTGCACTTCATCCAGCCGAATGAAAAATTCATTATTATCATAATAACACAAAGGGAAATATAGTGAAGTCCCATACGGCATAACATATCCTTTTTGCTTTTCGGTTCACCTGTAAGGAAAATCGTTGTTACAAGGGCAGTTACTGCTCCTGCAATGACAACTTCCATAAGCATTGATGAATGAACAGCGTCATATTTTAAAATTGTCAATCCCGAAATTAGGGTAATTCCCGTTGTGATAATGCAGAAATACTTTATAAATTCCGATAAATATTTCATCATTTTCCGCCCTCCTCAAGTCCAAGTTTTCGTTTTAATTCGGGGACATACTGCCTCGATATAATAATTTTTTCGCCGTTTTTCAGCTTAGCTTCAAGCTTTGCACCGAATGCACGGGAAATAAGTGAAATTTTCGATACATTCGCAATTACTGATTTTGATATGCGGAGAAAATCGGAATGGGGATACATCTCCTCAATCTCATACAGTTTCAGTTTTACCTCATAAACGCTTGATTCGCAGTAGGCGAAAACGTGGTTATCAACAGCTTCAAAGTAGAAAATATCCTTTGGCGAAAGCTTTACCATACCGTTTTCAGCAAAGCCTGTAAGCGATTTTTTACGGGATTTTATGAGGTATATCAATTCCATAATTTCCTCATCAGCCTCGGCACAGCGGATAATTATTTCATCTTCTAAATCGGGACTTTGCGTTTCTATGGTGATTTTCATTTTATCTGTCCTTTCTGCTGATGAATTTTGTGGCAAATCCGCCGATAAGCAGGAACGCTCCGCCGCATACCGCAAGAATTGCAAGACAGCCTGCAATATTCACATCATATCCAAAAGCTTCAAGGGAAACTCCCATAACCTCGTTGTATGTGTCCTGCATTTCAGCAGGGGCGTTTTCAAAGCATACATCTCCTGCCTGCTCCGTCATAATCCGGCGGAACATAACAGTTCCGTAAAGTATGGGAGTGCATTTCAGCACATTGGCAATACCCTCGGCAAGTGAGCCGATAGGGAGGTAAATTCCCCCAAGAAAGCCCACGAGAGTGCCGATAATTGTACCAAGTCCACTCCACGCTCCTTCGCTTTTGACAATAGCCGCAAGGAAATACATTATGCAGGCATATGTAAAGGAGTTGACGCAAATCATTCCAAAAAGCTGTAAATGCTGAACTGCACTAAAGGCAGCTGCTCCCACATATACGCAGTAAATCTCACTAAGCACAAGGGTGAGAGTGCATATGATAATTGAGCAAATCCAAGCGGCACAAATGTAGCTTAAAGCAATACTCAATCGGCTGACAGGTGATGTGTAAATTGACTGGAGAGTACCGTTATTTTTGTCACGTATCATTGCGGTGAGAACTGAAAGTGTAACAGATACGGCATTTATGGAAATTACGCCTGCAAGTGTCCATTGAAGTACGAGAAGTTCCGCATTTTTCTCATCCTGCTCCTTATCTCTGTGGGGCAATTTCCCAAGCATATCGGTAATAGCGGAAATATTCATATCTCCCAAAAAAAGCACCATAAGGAGAATTACAATAAGCATTGCCAGCAAAGAGAAGAAAACCGCCCCTTTGTCACGAAGATAAATCCGCATATTTCGTTTGACAAGTTCTGTAAATGCAGCCATAATTATTCGCCCTCCTTGATTTCTTCACCTGTTGCGGCAAGAAAAACGTCGTCCATAGTTCCCTGTATAACCTCAAAGCCGTCAATTAAATCCCGAACTTTTTCAAGAATTGGCAATGCCTCCATAGTTGATGAAACAGCCACAGTCAAGCCGTTGTCGGTAATTTCTGAATTTCTGATAAGCTTCTGCAACTTTTGTATTTTCTCATTTTTGCAGTAAATACGCAAAGTGTCGGCGGCATATTGCGTTTTCAGCTCATTTGGAGTTCCCTCTGCAATTATATTTCCCTTTCTGATTATAATAATTCTGCCAGCCTGTGCCGCTTCTTCCATATAATGGGTGGTAAGAAATACAGCCATTTCCGTGGATTTGCGGAGAGCGTCAATAGTTTCCCATACTTCTTTTCTTGTGGCAGGGTCAAGACCTGTTGTAGGCTCATCAAGGAAAAGAATTTCGGGAGTATGCATCAGAGCGGCAGCTATTTCACATCTTCTTTTTTGACCGCCTGACAGCGTATTATAGGGCTTTTTCAGCAATTCATCAAGGGAGAAAATACTGCTAAGTTCCTGCAAACGCTTTTTCGCCTGCACCCTGTCAGCACCGTGAAGAATACCACGGCACAGCAGATTTTCACGGACGGTAAGAAGTCGGTCAAGGCTGTTATTCTGATATACAATGCCTATTTTTCGGCGGATTTCAGCATTTTTTTCACCTAAAGCATAACCGCACAATTCAGCAGTTCCCTTGTCGGGGTTTATAAGGGTTGAAAGCATATTGATAGTTGTGGATTTTCCTGCACCATTTACACCGAGAAATCCAAGCAATTCCCCTTTATGAACGGAAAAGGAAATATTATTCACAGCGGTAAGGCTGCCATATTTCTTTGTAAGACCGTTTACTATTATAATATCCATATTTTACTCCTTTCGGTAGCTACAAGTTTATTATAGCATATCCAAATGATTACTACAAGTGATTTTTTGTAACCTGCATTTTTTATGGGGTAAAATACATCTGATATTTCAATGCGGAATTATTATATTAGGTTGTTGTATTGCTTTATTTCAGATATTCTGCTAAAATTATATTGTCTGTATTTTTTGATTGAAAAGTGTAACACTTTTATGATGAATTTCCATTGTATTAGTGAAAGGAAAAATTAACATCTATCTGATATTGAGGTGCAAAAATATGAATGAGAATGAAATCCGGATGCTCATTTGTAAGTCACAGGAAGATGGATTCAGAGCGTTATTTCAGGAATACCAACGATATGTTTATACAATTGTATGGGATAAGATTAGAAGTCACGGTACAGCAGAGGACGCTGAAGAATGTGTATGTGATGTATTTGCAGAAGTTTTTATTCATTTTAATGAGATAAATGAAGGCTCGTTAAAAGCATATATAGGAACGATTGCAAAGAGAACAGCTATTCATAGGTATCGGACTCTTAGTGCTAAAGATGGCTATATTGCCGATAGTAATGAATTCCCTGATATTCCTGATGATGTTGATATACAAAAAGAGTTTGAGGAAAAAGAATATTATAAAAAACTCTATCAATGTATATTATCCCTCGGAGAACCTGATTCGTCGATTATAATACAAAAGTATTTTTATAACAGGAAATCCGCTGATATTGCTGAATCCGTTGGACTTCTGCCAATTACAGTGCGAGTAAGAGCATCTCGTGCTTTGAAACGCTTACGAAAAATTCTGAATGATAATTCAATAAAGAGGGGGGATAACCTGTGAAATCAAAAAGATTTTCTCTTAATAATGCCGATAAAGCTACTTCTGAACAGATATTCAAGGATTTTCCGACTGATTGGGATATGTCAAAAACTTTTCATAAAAGCTATAAAAAATACTTGTCAGCGGTGAAAAATCGTGAAAATACCAATGATGAAACAGCTGCGGAATTCATTACAGTTGACGTATTACAGCCAAAAAGAAGTATTATCAGCTTTGTTTTTAAAACAGTCCCCATTGTTGGCTCTATGGCTTTAGTTGTTTTAATGTTCAATGGGGTGATTTTTTCTAATAATGAAAGCGATAACATTCCCGATAATATTGATAAGCCGCCTGTGGTATCAGAAGGGGAGAGGAATAATTCTGCTGAAACTCAGATTTCAACAACAACTGAATTAATCAGTTCAGCAACAAAATCAACTGAAACGCAAACTACAAAAACAACCGATAAAAAAGTTACTGATACTACGGGGAATACTACGGAAACACGGAAAATTGAAGTGACTTCCGAAACCGTACAAATGACAGAAACTGAAAATGAAGAAACGATTGCAGTAACAGAACTAACCCAAGAAACGGAAAATCATATACTCGAAACTACACAGACTGCACCGCCCACAGAACCAAGTCTGCCAAAGGAAGAAAATAAAACTGTTGCTTTTGAAGAATTGTTGGCTATGGCTGATGATGAATTAATGAAGTATTGCGATGATAACAGCTATTCTTTCACATCACAGGAACAAATCAGAAACGAACTGAAATCGGGTGGCAGATTCTTTATAAGAATGAAGCCCGAACAATATCTGATTGACGGAATTGATGATATATGCGTATCTGAAAATATCAGCGATATAAAGCAATATAATGCCTATGAATATGATTTTGACAAAATGATTGCTGAACTCAATCTGCCTGAAAAATACTTTACTGTCAAGGTTGACGACACGCCGTTTATGGTATGCAGCGAGTTGCAGTTTTATGAAAACGGAGATATAAAACCATACTTTTTAAAGCTGGCAAATCTTAGCGTCAATGTCAATCCCGAATTTGCTGAATCAGAAGAATTGTACAGGCTTTATCAGCTGATAAATATATTGCCTCAGATTAACAGCAATTTCCATAGTATTTCAGTTCAATACGGCGGAAGATAACAGATTTACATTTTTAGGAGATTTTATTATGAAAAAGAAATTATTTTCGCTGACATTATCAGTTATAGCTGCATTTTCAGCTTTTAACAGCATATACGGAACGGCTGCTGATGTCGATGAAAATTCTGCGGTTGGATTAGCAGAATCGGAAAGCACTTCAAAAGAAATGACGATAGATGAATTGCTTGTTATATCCGAAGGTGAACACGCTGAATTTATAAAAGAATACGGCAATATTTCAGTTCATGGAAAATACATTGTTTATTGCGGCGAAGTCAATTACAGTACAGGTGCAAAGCTTATGGTTAAGCAGTACGGTACAGCGGAAATTAAGGAATACAGGCAATATTCAGTTTCTGACGGCATAGTGGGAGCCGGCGGCGGTGCAGCAAAAATTGTCAGCATTTATGAAGCAGTTACCGCAGGTACACTCAGATTATCATTTGCAGCAGGACGGTCATGGGAGAATATCCCCGATGAGAAAAAAATAATCGGAAATTATATAATAGGTGAGGATTTTACCATTACCGAAACAGAGGGAATTGATAATTTAATTAAAGGTGATGTAAATGGGGATTTTGAATTTAACATAGCTGATGCTGTAACGCTCCAGAAATGGCTGCTTGGCGATGATATTGAATTGAATAACTGGAAGGCAGGAAATCTTTGTGAAGATGATAGGCTTGATGTATTTGACCTGTGTCTAATGAAAAGGGCATTGATCGAGAAATTGAACGACATTCCTCAGAACATAAACACTTCTTTTAAATTACATGACGTTGTAGATATAAGAACCAATGGTGACAATCATACAAAATGGACGGGCTATATAGCACGCTCAAAAAGTGATCTACTTGATATAATCCAAGAAAACGAAGGTGTTACAGCAGATGATATTTCATTAGAAGATATAGATGACAATGCTTTCAATGATAAGTCGCTAGTTATCATTTATGGCATCTGCACTGCTGGAAACAGCTATTCCATTATTGATGATATTTCCATAAAGGGCACGGATATTGATGTTTCTACTGTATCAAAAAAGCCTGAAATAGCAACACCTG
>CALFMA010000567.1 GCA_937880065.1 uncultured Ruminococcus sp. | reverse complement strand
GGCCGTAAAGATATTCAGGCTCAGTGAAGCTTCTGAAATCGCTTGTGTATAAATAATAATGCTGTGCAACGTCTTCATTAGCCTCGGTATCGGGATCATCCCAGGTTGAAAGTGCAAGATAAAGCATATATTTACCTGCGTCCTCGTCCCAGATTACCTGAGGCGCCCACGCTCTGTTGCAGCCCTCCCAGCCTTCAAAGCTGCGGAAATCAAGCACATATTCATCCTGCCAGTTAACAAGGTCATAGGACTTCCAGAAAATGATTGCATGGTTTGATGTCCAGCCCTGCATAGCATCCATATCAGTTGCAACTATGTAATAGCAATCCTCGCCCTTTTCGTCAACTGCCTTGAAAATATAGGGGTCACGTACACAGCCTGTCCCCATTGTCTGGTCGATAACAGCTTCGTTGCCGTTGAGAGCCTCGAAGTTATATCCGTCAGAGCTGACTGCAAAATGAATTGTCTGCTCTTCAGGTGCGTTGCCCACAAAATAGCAGAAAAGATATGCACCCTCCGTGCTCACTGCAGGAAAAGCGTAGTCATTGAACACATAGTTGAAAAGGTTCATGCCCAGCATGAGAAATGCCATAAAAAATCTTAAGAAAGTCATAGTCGTTCTCCTTTTGTTTTCTATACCATATATTAACAGACAAATGCTCTTATGTCAAACATTATTTTCCGAAAAGCAATTAATGATGGTGGTGATGATGGTGATGTCCAGACGGTGCATGACCGACGCCCGGACAGTCCGTTTCGTGGCATTTATCCTCTTCAGCCTCTAATTCAAGAGTAACGTGGCTTATTCCGAAGTGCCCCAGCTCATGTCTTACCTTGTGCTTGATTTCATCTGCATTTTCACCGCTGACAATGTGCATGGTCGCATAATTGTTGTATCCGTCCATACTCCACACATGAATATGATGCACATCAATAATGCCTTCAATTTCACAAAGGTGTTTTTTTATTTCACTGACAGATATCCCGTGAGGTGTTTTCTGAAGAAAAATATCAAGCACCTCTTTCAGATTTTTAACTGCATTTATCAGAATAAACACTGCAACCGCAATTGACATTATGGGGTCGATAACAGAAAAGTCCGTAAACCTCATAACAACCGCACCGATTAGAACAACCACCCAGCCCAGCACATCCTCCAGCATATGAAGATTGACTGCCTTCTGATTGAGGGAATCCCCTTCTCTTGTGAAAAAGGCGGCAAGAAGATTGACTACAGAACCCACAACAGCAAAAATTATCATACCGTTATAGTTGATTTCAACGGGGTTTATAATTCTCTCAACGGCATTGTATATAACAGCCACAGAGCCGAAAAGAAGTATCACAGTTGTGAACACACTGCCTATAACGGAATAGCGGACATATCCGTAGGTATAATTTTCGTCGGGAGCCTTGCGGCTTTTTTTCTCAAGAAAAAAAGACACTCCGATGCTTGCTGCATCACCCATATCGTGAACTGCATCTGAAATAATGGCAACACTGCCTGTAAAAATGCCTCCGACAACTTCGAAAATTGAAAAGGAAAGATTAAGAATAAAAGCTATTAAAATATTTCTTTGTGTTTTCATAAATACCTCATTCAATCACGTGCTCAAGGCCAAGACTTATAATATCCTTCACGTGTTCATCATCAAGCATATAGAAAATTATTTTGCCCTCTCTTCTGCAACGGACAAGCTTTGATGCTTTCAGAATGCGGAGCTGGTGGCTGACGGCAGAAACTGAAAGAGAAAGCATCTGCGCAATGTCGCTGACACACATTTCTGTACCTGAAAGGGCGAAGAGAATTCTTATTCTGTTTGAGTCACCGAAAATTTTAAAAAGCTCTGCAAGGTCAAAAAGCACATCCTCGTCAAGCTCTATGTCACGCATTCTGATTTCTTCATCACTTTGCAGTGCCAGATATTCTTTTTCGTTTTTCTGTGTTCTATCCATAACTGTACCTCATTTTTATAATTGAACGATTGTTCAAATGTTATTATATTATATGCTCATACATTTGTCAAGATGCTTTCGCAATATTACAAAAAAGAAGGCAGAGAAATCTCCGCCTTCAGATTTGGTTGTAGTGTTAACTTCCTCAAGGAGGAAGGCTTTTTGCCCTCTCCTGTGGAGAGGGTGTCACGAAGTGACGGGTGAGGTTTCGCCGTTAACCACTCTCAGACGGTTTCGCCGCCAGCTTTTCCTCCGGAAACGGGCACCCTTTTGTCTGCTTCGCAGACATTTCCCCTAACAGGGGAATTACCCAAAGGGAGAGCCAAGCATTGACTAAGAGGGTAAAATGGCTTACCTTTACTTTTCGTTTGAAGACACAGAACTGTCGTGTGTGTTAGATGTTCTCCATCAAATTTCGTAACGATTGCAGAACCGATTCCGTTTTTTCTTTCATAGATAATTCCTTGCATTTTTCTCTTAACAGCTCAGTTTCTTTAGAACTCATACAAAAAAGCAAATCAGCAAAACATGAAACAACAAATATGCGATCGACATAGTTTTCACATTCTAACTTTTCCATCAAACAACTGATATAATCTTTGTATCCGTTCAAAATCAAAGTGCGATACACAGCACTAACAAGCCAATCACTATCCCAATCTAGATGATCCAATAAATCGACTTTGAGTTCTTCTTCAATTCTTCTGGAAATATTATGATAAATATCACCTATAGCCAACACAGCATATCCTCTTACCATTTCAGATATATCATTGATATAAACATTTATTAGTGCATTTACCGTGTCCTTTTTAACGCTAAAGCTTAATGAATCACAAACTTCTGTTCTTACCAAATCATCTGAGTCTTTCAGCATCAATAAAAGTCTTTTTTCGCTTTCGTCATTATGATGAAAACCTAAAGTTTCTGCAGCACGCATACGTATTTCCGAATCATCATCGCAAGAAAACATATCCAGTTCATCCCAATTTTCTTTACTTAATTTGGTAAACGAACACATTGTTTCTAATCTTTCGAGTTTAACTTTTATATTTGTCATTAATATAACCCTCCAACGTAAGACAGGGAACGGTTCTCTGTCTTATGTAAGACGCTGACTCCTTCCGTCACGACTTCGTCTGCCACCTTCCTCAAGGAGGACGGCTTTTCGCCCTCATCCGTCAGCCTACGGCTGCCACCTTCTCCAAGGAGAAGGCGACAACCTAACTTTTAGCTTTCATACGAAGGCGGAGAACCATCGGCTGTGTTCTCTGTGTTAAACCAACCAAAACTCAAACCAATACCAATTGTCTTCGATTTTTTTGTAATTTGAATCACCTATATTCCTACAATATGTTATACCATAATCAACATATTCAGAGTCAAAATTAGTTCTAAACATAAAAATAACACTTGTTGAATCTATAGACCAGTAATCTTTAGGGCTTTGCTTGCTAATCACAAGTCGCACTTCTTCAGAACACGCTTTTGACATTTGAACAAAACAATTTAAAATTAACTCTATTTCAGAATTCTCAAACAAATCTTCTACCGGGATAATTTCATTATCTATACTAACTCGTAACATGTAATTATCTCTATCAAAAGATATGAGTATAGAAGGTTCTTCGCAACCCAACATCAAATCTACAGTTTTTTCAAAATTTTCTCTACTTATAATAAACCTTTCTATAATCTCATTATAAATATATTCCATATTATTCATTATCTCATTTTCGACAATATCAGTATTTGTTGTAGTCAGTTCCAACTCATCCGTACATTCTGTAATAACAGTAGTATTTTTTTGAGTAGTTTGATTCAGATGGTAAGTATCCGTTCTATAAATAACTAATACAGAAAAAAGTGAAAATATTATTAATACTAACATTATTCTTTTCACATTTGTCTCCTCCTAATTATATGCAAGCCAATCACTATATTTAATCAATATAACACAGGGGACGGTTCTCTGTGTTAATAGTGTTTTCTGATCAACCCTATGCTAACACCCGTTAACCTGCTTACCTTCTAACATCACAAGGCTTTCATACATATATCCTCAAAACGACAAAACGTAACAAATTTTTTTGTTTTTTCACTTTTATTTTTCATCCGAGCATATAGAACCGTCCCCTTGTGTTGTCTTCGTGCTCAACACCCTACCCGGAGGCAGAGCTTGCACCGCCGAGTGGGAGTGACTTAACTTTTACTTTTCATCCGAAGACAGAGAACCATCGGCTGTGTTCTTCAATGAGTTTTTGAACTCAATTAAATGCTGCTCGTCTGTTTTTCCGATATCAGAACTGCAGCGTTCATAAACCATATTAAGGTAACCTTCACTATACCAAGCAAATGTATTATAATAATATTCTGTATAAAAACAACCCTTCAGAAAATAACTGTTCGGATTATACGGCTCCAACAGAGTCGGTAAAACCCATAAGGTCACACCATTTTTATTGATTTTTTGTGTAAGTAAGGGTGCGAGCATTTTAAACAATACTTTATCGGGAAAATCCAGTCCACGCATATAAAGGTCTTCAATTATACCGTACACTTCACCGTCAGTCGGCATTTCGCCAACATAATACTCTGTGTATGTAAACGATGAAAATACATCTGTAGAATCATTGATTTCTGTAATATATTCCTTTTCTATTACGGATATACTGACATCATCGGGAAAGTCCTCAACTATATTTTCCATCAATATATCTTTGTTGCCGGGTGATTTTACGGTAATATTTGCAGTAGTAAACGTATATGCAAACATAACGAATAAAAACAATGCCACAACCCCTACGGCATATCTTACTTTAAC
>CALFMA010000566.1 GCA_937880065.1 uncultured Ruminococcus sp. | reverse complement strand
TGCGATTATTTCTGTTGGCTGGGACCCCGGTATGTTTTCATTAAACCGTCTTTATGCTGAAGCTGTACTTCCTGAAGGCGAAACATACACATTCTGGGGACGTGGCGTAAGCCAGGGTCACTCTGACGCAATACGCAGAATAGATGGTGTAGCTGACGGAAAACAGTATACTATTCCTGTAGATGAAGCACTTTCAAAAGTAAGAGCAGGTAAGCAGCCAAAGTTTACTACAGCAGACAAACATATACGTGAATGTTTTGTTGTAGCCAAAGAAGGCGCTGATCTTGCACGCATAGAAAACGAAATCAAGACTATGCCTAACTACTTTGCCGATTACAACACTATTGTTCATTTTATAAGTCAGGAAGAACTCGACAGAGATCACAAGGGAATTCCTCATGGCGGTTTTGTAATAAGAAGCGGAAAAACAGGCGAAAATAAAGAAAATACACACGTAATAGAATACAGCCTTAAACTTGATTCAAATCCGGAGTTTACAGCCAGCGTTATAGTTGCTTATGCAAGAGCGGTAGTAAGACTCTACAACGAAGGAAATACAGGTTGCAAGACAGTATTTGATATTCCTCCTGCATACCTTAGTACAAAATCGGCAGAAGAACTCAGAAAAGAACTTCTCTGATATTAAAAAATATAAGAAAACCACCGCACATTGATAGTATGTACAGTGGTATGTAAAAGGTCAGCTGAACATTAATCAGCTGACCTTTTTGGTGTCTTTGCAAGTTTCCTTTTTACAGCATTTTCCTCTTCTTCAGAACAAGTGCAATGGTAATACATATTATAAGGATCAGTACACATATTATTCCAAATCCCCATGGTGACTCGGCCAGTGGCATACCTTTTGAATTTACGTTCATTCCGTAAAGTCCGGAAACGATGGTGGGAATAGCCATTAAGATAGTGATGGAAGCGAGTGTTTTCATTACGTTATTGAGTTTACTGTCGAGGAGAGATGACATGAGTTCACGTGTTCCGCGCATTATGTCACGATATATCTGTGCCATTTCGATAGCCTGTTGGTTTTCTACTATAACATCTTCGAGCAGGTCACGGTCTTCGGGGTATTTTTTTATACTGCTGTATCGGGAGATCCTTTCGAGTACAAGTCGGTTTGCTCTGAGTGATGTGTCGAAGTAGACCAGATTTGACTCAAGTTCGTGGAGCATCACGATATCTGATTCGTCTGTTGTTTTACGGATTTTTTCTTCTATCTCTATTCTTTTTTTATCTATTATGCGAAGATCCGCCTGATAAAGCAGACAAGTACGAAGAAGGATCTGATAACAGAATTTTACTTGCTTTTTTGTACTGAATCCCCTTACATGATTTTTAATGAAATAATCAAGGACCTGAGTAGGAGCAGAGCATATAGTTATAATGACACTGCTGGTCCATATGATGCCGAGCGGTATTGTCGTATATGCCTGTTGCTTATGTCGTATTTCGGTAGAAGGAATGTCAAAAAGAACGACAATATAGTCTTCTTCGGTATCGATACGTGAACTTTCTTCCTGGTCAAGAGCGGCTCGTACGTCGGAAATATCTATTCCGTATGTTCGTGTGATTTCCAGACATTCTTCGGGAGATGGGGATATAAGAGATATCCATGCACCATTGAGGTATTCGTCAATTTCCCTGAGGTTTCCGCCGTCTGTAATATACTTGTTTATCATCAAAATCACTTCTCTTTCGGTATCGGATTTCATACTAATAGTTTACCACAAAAATTGTATATTGTCTACTTAAAATTAGTTCGAAGGCAATGATCACTGATAGAATCGATAGTAGCAGTGTTGCAATTTGACGAAGTAAACGGTTAAAATAACTTAATTATCAGTCGAAAAAAACGAAAATCTTTAAAATGGTCTCGGATTGACGGAAATGCTTGATTTTAGAATATGATTATGTTATAATATTACAGGTAATGATTTGGGATAAGCAGTTTACACTGCAATAAAAATGGTGGATAACAAGTGACTTTATAGCGGGTCCTTGTTTTTTGTTTGTAAGGAGAAGATTTTTTTTGTATAACAAAGCTTTTTTGTTTAACGGAATATGTTCAAAGCCTGAAAAGTTGCGACAAAGTCTGTCACCTGCCGACCGTGATAAATACGATACATATGTTGAAGAAGTGTTTAAAAGATATGGTCTTAATCCAAGCATGATTGATAATAAAAAAACAGACAGGCTTGTAGCAGGAGCACTTATGTCAACCATAGCAGACAGAGTTGTTTATGAGGCGTTCAGAGAAAAAGGCATAGTTCCTCAGATAGGTTGCGGTTACAGTTCAGGGCTTGTCGGTGCATGTGCTTGTTTTTCATCGATATCATACGATGTTTCATATGATATTATATTCTGTAACAGAAATACAGTACTTGCCCTTGAGCAGAATGATAAACATTTTGATATGGGTGTTATCATAGGAATGGACGGCAATGATATTTCAGAAATCATACAGAGTACAGGTGAATCTGAAAATGTAGTTATAGGAAGTGTCAACTCGCGTATATGTTCCATGATAACAGGCAGAGAACCTTCAGTAGCCAGAGTTCTTGAGGCTGCAACAAATGAAGGAGCGTTGAAAGCTATAAAAATGAATGTCGGAATGGCTTATCACACACCTTTGATAGAACCGTATGCAAGCGCATATCAGAAGCTTGTGTCAGAGGTAGATTATAAAGACCCGGAATATCCTATAGTTTCCGTATTTACAAATGAGCCTATGATGACAGCAGAGGAGATCAGAGAAGAACAGATAAAAGATATCATAACACCTATGAGATGGGATCTGTCCATTGCAAAAATGGAAGAACTCGGAGTAACAGAGTTTTATGATACAAGCGCAGATGGTGCAATAAAGAAGTTTTCAAGACTTAAAAAGAGATCTTCTAAAATCTATACATATGCAGATATGTGATATTTTTATCGAGCGTTGTTTTATGACAATGCTACATACCGGGCAGAGAAAGCTTTCTGCTGTAATCAGGTTTAAAGTTTGCTTTTACTAATAAAAAAGTAAAGCTTTAAGATATTTTATTTATAAGTTTCAAACATTACTTGGAGGTAAATTATGAAAGAAATTACAGAAGCTATAAGACAGGAAATCAAGGATATGATTTTTGACTACTATGCAGAGGAATGCGAAGTTGACAGAGACGAAATAACAATGGAAACAAATCCTCAGGAAGAACTCGGAAGCGATTCACTCATGTTCGTTGAACTTGTTGAACTTACAGCTGACAAGTATGATCTTGATATAAAGCTTCAGAGCATCGGTAAATACATGCTTAAAGCACCACTTAACACAATGGCTGACGTTGTAGATGTATTCTGCAAGGTTTATCAGTACGGAAATGATATAGTTAACCTTTCGGAATAATCACGTATGGTAAAATCTAATATTTCATCAATTTACGCAGAGGGTTCTACAGCAGTACTTACATTGGAGAAC
>CALFMA010000565.1 GCA_937880065.1 uncultured Ruminococcus sp. | reverse complement strand
CCGACGCTGAATATGATGTTGCAAATGACTTCACTTTTGTTACATTAAGTGTATACGAAAAGCAGAAGGCATACGAGGCTCTTGACAGAAAATTCTCAGGCTTTTATGAATATGCCCTTGTTGACGGCGAGGGAATGATTACGATTTGCAACGAGGTTGCCGATGTTGCAGAAGTTCCTGCTGAAATTGACGGTGTAAAGATTACGTCAATTTACTATGGTGCATTTTTAAGTTGTTCGTCAAAGAGTATCGTTCTCCCCGATACAGTTACAAAAATTGATGAGAATGTTTTCCCCGAGCATCTGGAGCATCTCACAATTTCGGGCAATTGTACGGAAATTAAGGGCGAAGAACCTTTCCTTATGCAGCCATATCTCCAGAGCATTACCGTAACAGAGGGTGACGGTGCATATTCCTCCCTTGACGGTGTTCTCTATAACAAGGATAAAACCTGCCTTATTGCATATCCTGCAATGAAACTCGGAGAAGAATTCACAACTCCCGAAAGCGTCAAGGAAATTGCAAAATCGGGCTTCAACTATAACATAAATCTGAAAAAAGTTAAGCTGACAGCTGTTGAAACTATCGGCGAATATGCCTTTGAGGGCTGTACAGCGTTGGAGGAAACTATTCTTCCCGATACCCTTAAAAAGGTTGACAAAAATGCATTCCTCGGCTGTTCAAGTATGTTGGGAATACGTGTTCCCGACAGCGTTGACGAAATTGCCGCATACGCTTTCGGCTATGACTATGACGAAGAACTTGCCAACGACATTCAGGCTAATATGGAATCATACGCTGAACTTGGCGAAGATGTTATTATGCCGTATACTGTTATTGAGGGATTCAAGATGTACGTTGAGAAAGATTCACTTGCTCATCGGTACGCTAAAGACTGCGGAATTCCCGTTGTTCTTGATACGGTATATGTTGCAGGAAAAAATGTTGACAAGAACTTTATATATGCAATTATCGGAGCAGCTGCTGCTGTAATTCTCCTTATCGTGGGAATTATCACAGGCAAGAAAATCAAGGCAGGCAAAAAGGAAAAGGATTCCGAAAAGCGTAAGGCTGCCGCTGCTGAAAAAATCAAGGCTAAAAAAGATGCCGAAAAAGAAGCTGAAAAAACCGAAAATTACGAAAGCATAATTGAAACGGAGGACTCAGCTGATGAAGATTAATAAGCTTATTTCCGCTGTAACAGCAGGTCTTTCTCTGCTTACAATTACAGCGTCAAGCGTTTTGGCTGTTGGTGTGAATAACGGCGGAGAGGCACTTACCGACGGTACTTTCGGCTATGAGTTGGTAAACGGTTCATACACAATCATAAGCTGTAATCAGGACGCTATTGTTGAGGAAATTCCCGAACTCCGCAACGGCTATGCAATTACAGCTATTGCCGACAAGGCATTGTCAAACTGCCCCAACATCAAAACTCTGTACATTCCCGATACGGTAACTTCAATCGGTGATAGTGCATTTGCAGGCTGTACAGGTCTTACAGAAATTACCTTGCCGAAGAAAATCAAGACAATCAGCGAGGGTTTGCTGATGGGTTGTACAAAGCTTGAAAAGGTTGAAATTCCCGATGCTGTTGATACAATCGAATCCTACGCATTCTACAACTGCTCATTCCTGAAAGAAGTTGTTCTTCCGGGACAGCTTGCAGCAATTGAGCCTATGGCTTTTTCAGAGTGCAGTTCAATTGAAAATATTGACGCAAGCAAATGTGCAAGCTATATTTTTGAGGACGGACTTCTTATGAATAAGAGCAAGACAAATATTGTCCGTGCCTCCACAAAGCTTACAGGGGATATGCGTATTCCCGACAGCGTAACAACAATTGAAGCAGGCTCCTTCTCAGTCTGTGCAGGAATTGAAAATCTTTTCATTCCGCCCTCTGTCACATATATCGGCGATGACGCTTTCGGTTATTGCGTAAAGCTGAAAAATATTGACTTTTCCGAGGGACTTGAAACAATTGCTCCCGTTGCATTCAAATGCTGTACAGCGTTGCAGACAGTTGATTTACCAACAACTTTAAAGGAAATCGGTGACGGTGCATTTTATAACTGCACAGCACTTACCCGTGCAGTTATTCCCGAGGGTACACTTACCGTAGGTGAGGGTGCATTTGTAGATTGCAAAAGCCTTTCACAGATAAATATTCCAAAGAGCATTACTGAAATCGGTGCAAATGCTTTCGGCTATAATATCAATGCCGAGGGTGCATATGCTCCTGCGGATAACTTCTCATTAAGCGTATTTTCAAGCTCAGCAGGTGCTGATTATGCCAAGGATAACAAGCTTGAATATTCCTATACCGATAAGAATATCAAGGGCATTGCCTTTGCAATTATAGCTGTTGGACTTATTCTTGCAGCAGTTGTGGTTGCAGTTGTGCTTATGAAAAAAGGCTCAAAAAGTGCTTCACTTGCCGCAAAAAAAGCCGATAAGCAGGCTAAGGAAAAGGAAGCGGAAGAAAACTACAAATCAATCGTTGATGAGGATTGATTTCGGAGGAATAAAATATGAAAGTCAGATTTCATCTTCCCGATTTTGCAAGCCAGTTCAGATTTAATCTTGTATTTGTAACTATGCTTGAAAACTGCCCTCAGTTTTTCCGTGAGGGAGTTGAAATAGCTTCAATATACGGCACATTTCCACAGTCAATATGGAATGGCGGAAGAACTGTTCCGGGACGCTGTGACACGAGTTTTGCCGAAGCTGTAATAAAAACGATGAACAAGCACGGTGTGCCTTTGCGTTTCACCTTTACAAATCCCGTTGTTGAGGAAAAACATCTCGGTGATAAATTCTGCAACGACATTCTGAAGCTTGCTGATAACGGTATGAACGAGGTTATTGTAAATTCCTCATTGCTGGAGGATTACATCAGAACCACTTATCCAAACTATAAAATCACAAGTTCCACCTGTAAGCGTATAACAGACCCCGAAAGGCTGAAAGAGGAACTTGAAAAGGATTACAGCATAGTTGTACTTGACTATGATTTCAACAACAAGTTTGACATTCTTGAAAAACTTCCGCAAAAGGAAAAAATGGAAATTCTTGTCAATGCCTGCTGTGACCCTGCCTGTCCGAGAAGAACGGAGCATTACCGTATACTTGGTATGCAGCAGATTGCCGTATGTGAGCATATGGCGAAAAATACCAATGAGAGGTTTAATCTCAGAGATTACGGTGTGCCTGATATGTACTGCAAGTGTGCTGACAGAACAATTCTTGACGTAAAGCAGTTAAGCACATATATTTCTCCCGATGATATATGGGAAAAATACGTGCCTATGGGCTTTAATCAGTTTAAGATTGAGGGAAGAACAACAACCCGCCTTAATCTTTTTGAAACATATCTTCACTATATGATAAAGCCCGAATATATGGACAAAGTGCGTTTTATGCTCCTTTACAATCTTGAGAAAAACGGTGTTATCCGCTTTGAGGGCAACTAATCATAATAAGTAAGGCGGTAGATTTAATTCTGCCGCCTTTTCCATAAGGAAACGGGCAAAACCTTTAACGCCTATTTAACCGACCTGCGCCTTTCCC
>CALFMA010000564.1 GCA_937880065.1 uncultured Ruminococcus sp. | reverse complement strand
CGCTATTGGGAAGAGTGGGATATCCTGTTCTCTACCATGATGAAAATGCGTCAGGAGGGCAACAGGACCCCTCAGTTCGCATTCTGGTCATACAACGGCAATCCGGTGGCAGGGGTCAAGGATCTTTATGAGCGTTACTATCTTCAGGAGAAATACAAGGACAGTTGATTGCAGGTGCGGTGAAACGGCTGTTGGGGTGTGCGCCCTTGATAGCCTTTCCGTCTGCATCTTTCATATCGCCGTTCCAAGGATTGCCCTTCCAGTCAAGTGCATTCTCAGGAAGATTCTTATTAAGACCTTCCCACCAAACCGTGTTGGTATCGAGATTGTGAACTACGTTCGTGAATATAGTATCCTTCATA
The DNA here is from genome assembly GCA_937880065.1 of uncultured Ruminococcus sp. The sequence continues at coordinate 2,175 of CALFMA010000564.1, read as the reverse complement.
GTGGTGTGGAGAGCGTTGGGATTGGTCTTTTCGTTGGTTCCGGGGGCAACTCCAAAGAATCCGTTTTCGGGATTTATTGCCCAAAGGCGACCGTCCTTGCCAACTCTGAGCCACGCGATATCGTCGCCGACACAATGCACCTTAAAGCCTTTTTCGGCATAGTATTTTGGGGGAATGAGCATCGCAAGATTGGTCTTTCCACATGCGGAGGGGAATGCTGCGCATACGTATTTCGTTTCGCCTGTGGGGTACTCAACACCAAGAATGAGCATATGCTCAGCCATCCAGCCTTCGTTCTTACCCTGGAATGAAGCGATACGGAGAGCGAAGCACTTCTTGGAAAGAATTACGTTTCCGCCGTATGCAGAGTTGATTGACCAGATTGTGTTGTCCTCGGGGAACTGAACGATGTATCTCTTTTCGGGATCAACGTCAGCCTTGGAGTGGAGGCATCTTACGAAGTCGTTGGAATCGCCAAGTCTATCGAAAGCAGCCTTACCCATTCTTGTCATGATGTTCATATTGAGAACAACGTAGATAGAGTCAGTAATCTCAACACCAACCTTGGAGATAGGTGATGTAACGGGACCCATTGAATAGGGAATGATGTACATTGTCTGTCCCTTCATTACGCCGTCATACATAGGTGTAAGCTTAGCGTACATTTCCTGTGGATCCATCCAGTTATTTGTAGGGCCTGCACCCTCTTTTGTCTTTGTACAGATAAATGTTCTGTCCTCTACACGAGCAACGTCGTTTTCAGCTGTTCTGTGGTAAAGACAGCCGGGAAGCTTCTCCTGATTGAGCCAGTACATCTTGTTGGGATCACCGTCGGGAAGTGATGTAACCTCCTGTGTAAGTGCATCCAGCTGCTCCTGTGAACCGTCAATCCATACTACCTTGTCAGGCTTACAGAGAGCGATCATCTCGTCAACCCACTTGAGAACATTTGCATTTGTAGTAAGTGCCATTGTATTATACCTCCTAAAAATAATCTCTTATCAGAGTGAGTATCGGCATATCCGCATATCATACTTGTATCAGTCCGAAATACTCGTATCTGTCCGAACTATTCACAGCCGTCCGAAATACTTGTATCTGCTTGAAATACTCGTTTCTGCAAAATATACTCGTACCCTCATTTACTATTATATCTTATTTTTGTCAACCTGTCAATATCAAAATTGATATTTTTGTAACACATCACCAATTTTTCAAAGTGTTAGTCAAATTGCATATATTATATAAACATTTGTTGTATATAAAATAGATTTTTCTTCATTTTAATATTTTAATGTTGAATAGTTTCCAATTTCGTGGTATAATATTTTCACCATAGGAATTCTTTACATTATATAATAATAAAGAAGTTCCCAAAATATATTTCAGGAAGCGAGGAATAGAAATTGAAAAAACCTATTATAACAATCGAACGCACATACGGCAGCGGCGGAAGCGAAATTGGCAGAATAGTTGCGGAAAAACTTGGAGTTAACTGCTATAACAGACAAATTCTTGAAATGACAGCAGACAGATGCGGATTTGACAAGGAACAGATTGAAAGTGCTGAAGAAACAGTTCCCACAAGCTTTTTGTATTCGCTTCTTATGACAGCAAATCCAAGCCGTTCTATGGAGGATAACCTCCCCTTATCGGACAAGGTTTTCATTATGGAAAGCAAAATTATAAATGAGCTTGCGGAAAAAGAGGACAGCTTCGTTCTCGTTGGCAGATGCGGAAGCTATATTCTTGAAGAAAAGGGCTGTTTCAGCGTATTTATCTACGCTCCGCAGGAATACCGCATAAAACGTGCCATTGAAAAATACGGCATCAAAGAGAATAAGGCTGAAAGCGTTATGAAGAAAACCGACAAACGCCGTGAAACTTTCTTCAATGTAAATACAGGCAAGAATTGGCTTGATAAGGACATTTACTGTCTGTGCCTCAACAGCGAGTTAGGCGATGAGCTTTGTGCGGATTTGATTGTCAAGGCATATAACGAATTTAATAAAATTAAGAATTAAGAATTAAGAATTAAAGGACGGTGGAATTATTTCTGCCGTCTTTTCTTATGTGTGCCGTCAAATTAGCTAACGGCTAACGGCTGACAGCTAACGGCTTTAATACAGCTAATGGCTAACGGCTAACAGCTAAAGGCTCAATTCAAAAAAATAT
>CALFMA010000563.1 GCA_937880065.1 uncultured Ruminococcus sp. | reverse complement strand
CAGATGGCCACAGGAAACTACAACGAAAAAACAGCTTCTCTGTACACCGATTTGATGATTATGACTGCTGACCGTGAAATTGCTGAGGACGCAGAGCAGGTTTTCGATTGCCTTATGAACGGCACTTTTGTGGAAAAGACGAATAAACTGCTTGTATCGCCCTATGCTCTTTTGCCCCAGATTCTTGAAATGATTGATGAGCAGATTGAAATTGCCAAAAATGGCGGAAAAGGCTATGTTGCGGCAAAAATCAACTCGCTCAACGATACTGCAATTATCGAGAAACTCATTGAGGCTTCACAAGCAGGAGTTAAAATTGAACTGCTTGTACGTGGAATCTGCTGTCTTATTCCAAAGGTTGCAGGTTATACCGATAATATCACCGTGCGGAGTATTGTGGGAAGATTCCTTGAACACAGCCGAATTTTCATCTTCGGAAAAAATGCCAAGGAACAGAAAATTTATATCGGTTCTGCCGATTTTATGAGCAGAAACACTATCCGCCGTGTGGAGGTTGCAGCTCCCATTGAGGACGAAAAGCTGAAAAAGCGTATCCGTGATATGTTTAACACAATGATGTCGGATACGGCTAAGGCAAGGGAATTGCAGTCCAACGGACGATATACACGAGTTGAGCCTAAGGAGGGAGAAGCACCCTTTAATTCACAGGAATATTTCTACGATGAGGCATACCGCCGCCTTGAAGCAAAGGCACTCCGTCAGGAACGAATGAAAGAAGTTCGTGAGAAAAAACAGACCGCTGCAAAAAAATCCCGAAAAAGCACGAAAAAACCATTGAAAAAAAGTAAATAATGTGATATAATATAATATAATATTTAGGGAAGTATCCTGCTTTAGCATGATACTTCCTGTAAAATTGAGGAAAAAGAAATGATTGGTTTTTACAGCTATACGGTGATACTTACATATATCAGCCTTGCATCAGCAATTACGGGTATAATGTTTGCCTGCGGTATGTATGGCGGAGTTCAGCGTCCTACATATGCCATTGTGTGCCTGATGCTTTCTGGCTTGTGCGATATGTTCGACGGAAAAATTGCAAGGACAAAGAAAAATCGAACCGATGACGAGAAAAATTTCGGCATACAGATTGACTCCCTTTGTGATGTCATTTGCTTTGGCGTTCTGCCCTCGGTTATCGGCTATTCGGTGGGATTGAACAGCTTTATTGACTTGCCTGTGCTTGTGCTGTTTCCCCTTTGTGCGGTGATAAGGCTTGCGTATTTCAATGTTACGGAGGAAACTCGGCAGAAAAATACAACTGCCCTGCGTAAGACCTACGAGGGCTTGCCTGTTACAAGTGTTGCGTTGATTTTTCCGCTGCTATACAGCTTTCACAAGGATATAGGCGATTACTTCCCACAGGTTTACGGCTCAGTTATGCTGCTTGTGGCAATTGCCTTTGTAACGAAATTTAAGGTGAAAAAGCCGGGGTTGAAAACTATGCTCGCTTTCATCGGCGTTGGTTTTCTGGAATTCTTATGGCTTGTTTACAAGACTAAATTTGAAAAATAACAATGGGGCGATGATTACATCGCCCCATGATTAAATGGCAGATGTGACGAAGGGGTAACGTGGTCGTGGATACGTGATTAAGTCCGTTTAATGGGGTATCTGCGGCGATTTCGTGGGTTCAATTCCCACTATCTGCCGCTAATA
>CALFMA010000562.1 GCA_937880065.1 uncultured Ruminococcus sp. | reverse complement strand
ACCATGCCTTTTACGGCGTCAAGGTGGCATACCCTTGCGCCTGCATTTGCACAGGCAAGAGTAGCGCCGCCGGTATAAGCAAACAGATTGAGTACATTGATTTCTCTTCCGGCATTTCTGATAAGGTTGTCGCAGTAATCCCAGTTTACAGCCTGTTCAGGGAAAAGTCCCGTATGCTTGAAGCCTGTGGGCTTTATATTAAAAGTGAGATTTTTATAATTTATCTGCCAGCCGTCGGGAAGTGAACGTCTGAATTCCCATTTGCCGCCGCCCTGATTTGAACGGTGATAGTGACCGTCGGCAAACTTCCACCCCGACTCCTTTTTATCCGTTTTCCAGATAATCTGCGGGTCAGGACGGACAAGGGTAATATCTCCCCATTTTTCAAGCTTTTCACCCTCAGAGGTGTCAATTATAATATAGTCGTGCCAGTTATTTGCTGTTCTCAAAATCAAAACATCCTTTATATTTATTATTCAGAAAGCTGCTCTCTTATAGTATCCGCAAGCTGTAATGCCATATTGTTGATTGCAGTAAAATCCCTGCCCTCAATGCGTATGCGGATAACAGGCTCTGCCCCTGTTTCACGGACGATAACTCGTCCCTCATCACCAAGCAGACTTTCAAATTCGTCAATCATACCCGTGATTGTGCGGTTATTTTTCCACACCTCACGGCATTTCTTATCAATGGGAACATTCAGCATAACCTGCGGACATTTCTCAATAATTTCCGCAAACTCGCTCATTTTCTTACCCGATGCCTTCAAAGCCTCAAGCAGCTTTATTGCAGTAAGCTGTCCGTCAGCGGAGGGCATATCATAGGGGAAAAGTATATGTCCCGACGGGTCGCCGCCTATGCTGAAATCACATTCAAGCATACGACGCATCATAGCTCTTTCTCCCGTGGGAGCAGCTGCCGTGCCTATGCCTTTTTCCCTTGCAAAGCGGATAAGACCGATATTATTTGCGTGAGTCACAAGAATTGAGTTGTTGTGGAGTTTGCCCTGCTCCAGCATATAGCTTGCACAGGCGGCAATTATCACATCTCCGTCAACGTGTCCGCCGTTTTCATCAACGGCAAGACAGCGTTCACCTGCACCGTCAAAGGCAATTCCGCAGTCAAACTCATTTGTAGCCATATATTCCATAAGGCTGTCAATTCTCGCACTTCCGCTTGTATTTATATTAGTTCCGTCAGGTGTATTTCCGAGAAGTTCAACTTCTGCTCCAAGCTTTGTGAAAATCTGCTCTGCCGTGTATGACGCACAGCCGAATGCACAGTCAATGACAATTTTCAAGCCGCTTAAATCGGTTTCGGCAGTTTCAAGAATATGTTCAATATATTCATCAATTGCCCTTTCGTGGCGGATAATACTGCCGTAGCGTTTAAGCTGAACAGGCTCGATTTCATCGGGAGCGTCAAGAATAAGCCTTTCCATTTCCTCCTCACGGTCGTCACGCAGACGGTAGCCGTATGAAGAAAACAGCTTTATGCCGTTGAATTCAGCACCTACATAGGAAGCGGTTATCATAATGCCGCCCTGTGCCTCCTGATTTTTTATCTGCCATGCAAGACCTGCTGTGGGAATTTCACCTAAAAGCACAGCGTCTGCACCTGCGGAGCAGATACCCGCACATAAAGCGGCTTCAATTGTATCAGCTGAATGGCGTATATCCCTTGCTATGAGGATTTTTGTTCCACCGTTAGGAGATGCCATAAGCTTTGCCGCCGCCCTGCCTATCTGTATTGCAAGCTCGCAGGTTATTTCAGTAACTGCAAGCCCTCTTATTCCGTTTTTTCCGAATATTCTTCCCATTGAAATCACCTCTTTTTCTTTTTTTGAGCCGTTAGCTGTTAGCTTTTATAAGGCGGATAATTTCCGCACATATTAGCTTTTTAAGCCTATAGCCATTAGCTGTTAGCTTTTATAAGGCGGATAATTTCCGCACCTATTAGCTAAAGGCTAAAGGCTAATAGCTAAAGGCTGTATATAGCTATTATTCTGCAATTCTCGAACACCTTTTCCACGGTGTCAAACCACCTTTCGCAGGTACAGCTGTTATATCTGTTATACACTTTTATTCTGCCGCTTTCACGGACGCAGAAAACCGTATGAATTGTTGACAGAAAAGGCTTTCCCGTCCATGCGGACAGTATAAAGGCTTTTCCTGCGGAATTCTTATCACACCGCTTGCTTTCTATGCCGAAGTGCTTTAATGCACTTCCGATAAAGTAGGGATTACAGCCGAAAAATCCGAAAAGCATTGAATATCTGAACATATATTTCGCCACAGTTTTAACTTCCTGCGGCTTTCCGCAATATTCAAGGGCATTGCATACGGAAATCACCTCACAGCCGTTAAAGCTCATGGGGAATAATCCGTATCGGATTTTTGCCACATCTCCCATATTCTGTCCGTTTATCATAACTTCAGCTGCCCCTCATCGGCTGAACTCTGCTGTTCAGGGGGAACAATTCCGAGATGCTCATATGCAAGACGGGTGGCAACTCGTCCTCTCGGAGTTCGTCCAAGAAATCCCAGCTGCATAAGGAACGGTTCGCACACATCTTCAAGAGTAACCGATTCCTCACCGATTGCCGCCGCAAGAGTTTCAAGTCCCACAGGGCCGCCGCCATAGCCTTTGATAATCATTGTAAGCATACGCCTGTCAAGGCTGTCAAGTCCAAGCCTGTCAATTTCAAGTCGGCTCAAAGCTATAGATGCGATTTCCTTTGTGATACTGCCGTTTCCCATAACATCGGCAAAATCACGGACTCTTTTCAGCAGACGGTTGGCAATTCGGGGTGTACCTCTTGCTCTGCCTGCAATTTCCTCCGCACCGTCAGCTTCACAGGGAATACCTAAAATCATGGCACTTCTGCGGACAATATCCGTAAGCTGCTCCGTATTGTAAAGCTCCAGACGCTCTATAACTCCGAAACGGTCACGGAGAGGGGCGGAAAGCTGACCTGCACGGGTAGTTGCTCCGATAAGAGTGAATGGTCTTAAATCCATTCTTATGGAACGTGCGGAAGGTCCCTTACCTATTATAATGTCAATTACCCTGTCCTCAAGGGCAGGATATAAAAGTTCCTCAACAGGTCGGGAAAGGCGGTGAATTTCGTCAATAAAAAGCACGTCATTGTCATTGAGTCCCGTCAAAAGCGATACTAAATCCCCCGGCTTTTCAATGGCGGGACCTGTGGTAACACGGAGGTTTACCCCAAGTTCATGGGCAATTATTGAGGAAAGTGTAGTCTTTCCAAGTCCCGGAGGGCCATACAGCAGAACGTGGTCAAGGGGTTCGCCTCTGCCCTTTGCCGCCTTTATATAAACGGCGATTTTCTCCTTGACCTTATCCTGTCCGATATATTCATTAAGACTTTGCGGACGGAGAGTAACCTCCGCCTCGCCGTCCCCTGCAATATTTTCAGGTGACATTACATTGAAATTCCCATAGGTATTTCCTGCGGCAAATTCCATATCTTCTGTGTGTATCAAATCAGTTCTCCTTTTGTTAAAACCGTTAGGCTTTATGCTTTATAAGCCTTTAGCCTTTAGCTATTGAGAATGGCAGTCTTTCTGTATACTGTATAATTTTTGTACGCTTACGCATTATTTGTTGATATACCGTCAATTTGTGTAGGGCGGCTATTATCCGCCCGCAATTTCGGAACGAAATTCGCTAATGGCTAACGGCTAACGGCTAATAGCTTTATTAACTATCAACGCTCAATTCGCTAATGGCTAACGGCTAATAGCTTTATTAACTATCAACGCTCGAAATAACGCTTTTTACGTACATAAAAGGCATCTGTAACCTTTGCCGCCTTTTTGCCCATATCTTCCTCTTTTGAGATAAAGCACAGATTATCTCCTGCCTTTGTATAGCGAGAAAGATACTTTGAGAGAGGGACAAAAAGCTTTCTCGTACTGCCAATCATATCCACAACCATAAGCAGCTGGGGCTTTTCACAGCCCTTGACCATTTCCACAATATATGCCGCATCTACATTTTCCTGCTTTGCAAAGAATTTTGATGCCGCCTTTGTGATGTATCCCATAGTTCTTTCGCAGCGGTTATAGTTGATGATTTCCTCCTCGTTGTAGGAAATCGCCTTGATACGGAGATTTCTTGCAATCATAAGGATACTTTTCATCTCCTGTGAGGAAAACTCCTTGCCGTAGGAATTGGGATTAAGCACAGCCGCCGCCGACTGAATGAGGTCAAAAAGACGCAGACAGTTGATTTTGTAATATTCAACATATCTTTTTGCAAACTGCTGCAATGCTCTGTGACTGGAGAAAAATGGGATAAACACATCACCGTCGGGATTTTTTATGGTGACAAGTTCAAGCTGAACTCCGCCCTCTGCACTGTTCCTTTCCTGTTTTACGGGATTCTTGCAGATTACATAAACATCGCTTTTTATTAAGGTCTGTAGGAATAAAGAGCGTTTTGACGGATCTGTTATAGCCGCTTTCAACAGTTCGTCGAGGTTCATCATGAGAATATCTTCCTTTCAAATGAAATAAAACAAAAATGCAATACCGTAACTCCACGGTTTAATATATTTTAATCACGGGAAGCCATAATTCTTAAAGCTTCCTTTATTAAATCCTGAGTGCCGAGGGAGGGGTCAATCTTGCGGAGTACCGCCGCCGCTTCTCCCTGTGAATAGCCAAGCACCATAAGCGCTTCAAGTGCTTCTCCTGCCGCCGAGGGCGTACCTGAAATACCTGTGGGAACTGCTCCCGATGAAGTATTTGAAGAAGTTCCGCCAAATGCGTCGGAGGAAATTTTATCTTTAAGTTCAAGCACAATTCGCTGTGCCGTTTTTGTACCGATTCCCTTTGTTCGGGTGAGAGTTTTGCTGTCCCCCGATGCAACCACAAATGCGAATTGCTCCGAATTCATATCGGAGAGAATTGCCGTAGCCGCCTTTGGACCGACTCCCGAAACGGAAATAAGCAGACGGAAACAATTAAGCTCCTGCATATCAGCAAAGCCGAAAAGTTCAACTCCGTCCTCACGTACTGCAAGGTGGGTATAGAGCATAACCTCGCTGCCTGTTTCGCCTAATTTCAGCACAGTATTGTATGATGTGCGGCATCCATAGCCCACACCGCCGCATTCAATTACCGCAAAGCCTGTTTCCTTGTGGACAAGCTTGCCTCTTACGCTATAAATCATAACCTACCTCAAATCTGTCCACCTGATTGTATGACCGTGGCAAATTGCAATTGCAAGGGCATCGGCGGCATCGTCGGGACGTGGTATATCCGCAAGACCGAGGAGATTTTTCGTCATCTCCATAACCTGCTGTTTTTCAGCCTTTCCGTAGCCTACAACGGCGGATTTTACCTGCAAAGGGGTATATTCCGAAACGGGAATATTTCTCTTTGCCGCCGAAAGCACCGTAACTCCTCTTGATTGTGCAACATCAATACCTGTTTTCTGGTTTGTGGTGAAAAAGAGTTTTTCAATTGCCATACAATGGGGCTTATATTTGTCAAATATAAATTCTATGTCTGTATGTATATCTTTAAGCCGCTGTGGAAAGGGTGTATGAGCCTCTGTGAGGACTGCACCGTACTCCACGGGAGTGAATTTCCGCCCGTCATAATCAACTATGCCAAAGCCTACAATTGCATATCCGGGGTCAATTCCGAGTATTCGTATACTTTTCATAAATTTCACTCCACCGCAGGTTTAAAGATTAATTAAATTACCAAAAAGGCAACAATTACCCATACTATCTCATACTATTTCACATTATATATTATATCACAAAACCACTACCATTGCAATACCCGTTTTATATAAAAATAATATAAATTTATGTTCACTATTACCCGAGTTGTGCCGTGACCTTTAATAATGTAACAGTGATGAATAATTATCGTAAATTTCGTACCGAAATTGCGGACACAGCACGCTGTGTCCCTACGAAATATATCAGCCGCCCTCAAAAGCTAAAGGCTTTTGTACATTTTGCCTATAGAAAATACTATTTTTTGTATAAGGTGATATTGTGCATACCCCCTCGAATACTATGCACAAAAATGGCACAATCCGTTTTAAAAGGATATGATTTTCAATTGACAAATCCCTCCCCAAAATGATAAAATATAATCAAGGGAATATGTGAAACACATTTAACCAAAAGTTAACTGTTTTTAAATTTGGAAATACATACAACAAATTCCCGCCCGATTATGAACAAAACCGTATTCCAAAAGAAAAAAACACGGAAACGGTTATGTACCGTCATTCAATTGACGGTGCAATGAAAAATCAACAGGAGGAACTCTCAAATGAAAACATTCAAGAAAATGGCAGCTGCTGCAACTGCATTCTGCCTCGGTATTGCCTGCTTAGCACCCGGCAGTATTATTTCACCCGATAACGCAAATGCGGCTGACCTTACAGCCAATATGAAATGGGAAGCTGTGAAAATAGGCGGTGCAGGCTTCGTTTCAGGTATCGTTACAGGTCAGAAAGAAATGTATCTCCGTACAGACGTTGGCGGAGCTTACAAGTACAACTACGAAATCAACGAATGGGAGCAGATTTTCGCTTTCATCAATGAAGCTGACCGTGGTTACCTCAGCGTTAAGGGAATTGCAATTGACCCCACAGATGACAATACAGCTTATTTCCTCTGCGGATGTGCTTATTTCTCCGACGCAAGAACTGTAATCTTCAAGACTACTGACGGCGGTAAGACATTCACAAAATCCGATGTAACCGACCTCATTCAGGTTCACGGAAACGGTGACGGCAGAGAGTGTATCGAGCCTATTGCCATTGACCCCGATAATCCCGATACAATTTATGCAGGCGGTGATGTTACCGCAGGCAAATCAGCTCTTATAAAGTCCACAGACGGCGGTAAAACTTGGAATTCCGTTGATACATACGACGAACTCGGACTTTTCACAACAGAGCTTAAATATCCCATGTGGACAAATCATATGGTAAGAGGTACAGAGGATAAGGAATACAATCAGCAGAACGGTATCGGCTGTATCCTTATCGAGGACGGAAAGGTTTATGTAGGAACTTCCGTTACAGGTCAGGCAAATATCCACGTTGCAAGCGTAAAGGACGATAAATTCTCCGTTCTTTCAAAGGATTTGCCAACTGCAAATTACCCCTGCACATTCTCCACAGATAAAAACGGCAACCTCTATTTCACATATATTGCAGGTCTTGCGTTCAGCGGTACAGCAGGCGGTGCATTCAAGTACGATACAGCTACAGGCAAGGTTACCGACATTTCACCTACAAATAACGCTTTCGGTAAAATCGAAGTTGACAGAGAAAACCCCGATAAGCTTGTAACAAGAACTTGCGGTGTATGGTCTGACCAGTGGTTTGAGCTTGAATGGACAGATGACAGTATTGCATGGGGCGACCACTTCTATCGTTCCGAGGACGGCGGTGCTACATGGCAGGACATCACTCCCGGTCAGCAGGCAGGTCAGTATACCGACAACCACTATTTCATCTCCAACCCAATTGATACAAACGGCTATGACTGGATTTACGGCAAGGCTTGCCATTGGGGAAGCGGTATGATGATTGACCCAAGAAATCCCGACAGAGTTGTAATGACTTCAGGTAACGGTGTTTATGCCTGCGATAATATCTGGGACGAAAAGGGTATTCAGTTCTACTTCCAGCCCGACGGCGTTGAGGAAGTTGTATGCCTTGACTTCGTAAGCGTTCCCAATGGCGAAAACTACTCCGCAATCGGTGACTATGACGGATTTATCCACAAGGATATAAACGAAATTCCACAGCAGTACAAGCCGAATATCGGTTCAACATCTGCTATTGCATACTGCCCCTCTGATACAAAGGTTATGTGCCGTGTAGGCGAACACGAGGGCAAGGCTTATTATTCTCTTGACGCAGGTGCTACATGGAAAGACCTTAAAGTTCCCAACGGCGGCGGAAAAATGGCTATAACAAAGCTGAAAGACGGTTCATACCGTTTCATCAAAGCTGACTCAGGCAATGGTTCTCTCCAGTATTCCGACGATTTCGGCGGCAGCTGGACAAAGTGCGAGGGACTTGACGGTTCAAAGACAACTTATCCTCTCGTTGACCTGAATAATCCTGCTGTTGTTTACGGTTCGGGAATAAAGCACAACGACTACTGGGCATCTGACCCCAACAAGAAAGAACCTACACTTGAAGAATCTCACTATTCATTCTACATAAGCACAGACTACGGTGCAACTTTCAAGGAAACTGTAATTTCAAAGTACGACCAGTGCGACCACACAGGCGACCTTGCATATCTCGGCGAAGATAACATCCTTATGGCAGTAGGCTGGAACGGTATGTATTCCATTACCGAGGGCGGTACAAAGATTGAGAAAACCGACGTTTTCTACTGCAAGACTTTAGGTTACGGTGCACCTGAAAAGGAAAGCGGTCTGAATACGGTATTCATGTACGGCAAACCTGCTGAAACTGACGCTGAGGGTATTTACCGTTCAACTGACGGCGGTAAGACATGGGATTGCATTAATACCGATAACCTCTACGGCGGCACAGGTAACGGAAACTTCCTCGTAGGCGATATGGACGAATTCGGCACAGTATTTATGTCAACTGTAGGAGCAGGCATTGTATGCGGTAAGCTTTCCGACGGAACTGAGCCTCCCACATCAAAGCCTCCCACGTCTACAGAAAATCCCACAACAAAGCCTACAACACCTCCTGCTGAGGATATACTCTGCGGTGATGCGAATAATGACGGAGTTGTTTCAATTGCCGATGCTGCGGCTATTTATCAGTATCTTGCAAACCCTGACAAATACACAATGTCTGCACAGGGCAAGGCTAATGCCGATGCTGACGGTAAATCAGGAATAACTGCATCTGATGCCCTTGCAATTCAGAAGCTTGATGCAGGAATTATAAAGGAACTCCCCGAAAAAGGTTAATTAAGAATTAAGAATTAAGAATTATGGGCGGTAGTCTTTACGATTACCGTCTTTTCTTTTGTATGATGATATTTTTGTAGGGACACAGCGTGCTGTGTCCGCAATTTCGCTACGAAATTTACGATAATTACTCATCACCGTTACATTATTTAACGGTCACGGCACGCCGTGACCCTACAAATTATATCATCATCGCACAAAAAATGTATGGTAATTGTTAAGACTACCGCCCTTAATTTATCCACCGCCCCCATTAGCTAATAGCTAACGGCTAATGGCTAACGGCTAAAAAATAATTACGCATTATATTTCCCCTTGCATTTTACGGGAATTTGTTATATAATAAAATTATCATTTTCATTGTCCTATTTCAGCGACCTCATTTGAATGTATTAGTGAATCGATTCAAGAACGGAGGAATACTCTATGACCGACGTCAAGTGGCTTGAACTGCTTGAAAAATCGCCGAAAAAAGCTCATACAATGCTCATTGAAGAATACGGCGGCTATGTCTATGCCGTAGTAATCGACAAACTCCGAAGTCTGTGCAGCAGCGAGGAAATTGAGGATTGCGTCAGCGATGTTTTTGTGGAACTGTTTACAAATATACATAATTTTGACAGTTCCAAAGGCTCTCTGAAAGGCTATATTTCGGTAATTTCCAAGCGTGCAGCAATTAACGCATACCGCAAGCTAAGTTACAGACAGCATATCACTATGTCGGCTGATGATGAGGAAACAGAAATTCCCGTATCAGCTGATAATCCCGAAGAAGATGTGCAGAAAAAACTGTTCCGTCAGCGGTTGTGGGAAATCGTGGAGGGATTGGGCGAACCCGATTCGTCAATAATCGTCTACCAGTATTTCTACGACTTCAAAGTAAGCGATATAGCCGAAAAGCTGCGTATGACAGCTGCGGCGGTGCAGAAAAGAAGCCTCCGTGCAAGGCAGAAAATCAAAAAAATCCTTGAAAAAGAGTATGCAAAGGAGAATAGCTATGAATAATAAAAATGAATATGATTTTCTCCGTGAGCTTACGGCTGCCGATGATAGGAGAATAAGCAGAGTTGCAAGAAAATATCCTGCCCTTGACAAGTCGGCATTAAAACGAATTAACGCATTATGTGAGGAGAAATTGAAAATGAAAGAGAATAATAATATTAACAATCACGCAGTTTCAGAGGAGGAAAAAGTTGAAGTAATCAGCAATATACCGTGGTATCGCCGCCCTGCATTTACTGCCGCAGCCTGCTTTGTTGTGCTTGCAGGTGTTACAGGCGGAGTTATGGCACTTTTCGGCGGAAAAAACAATGATATAAACCCCGTTGATAATATGCCGCCCCTCAGCAATGTGGAAACTTCCGATGCTGAATCGACTTCCGATGTAACAACAGAGGCTGTAACAGATACAACAACTGAAAGTTCCGCTGAAACTACAGTTGAACCAACAGCTGAAACAAATATTGCAGCAGAAACCACAGAACAGAGCAATGAAAGTATTGAGATGCCCGACCTCGTTGGAAAATCCTATGAATCTTCAAAAGATGAATATAAGGATTATTTTCAATTAATTGCGGAGCGCTCCGAATATAATGACGAATACGAAAGCGGCACAATAATAGAACAAAGCGTCAATGCAGGTACAAAAATTGATAAAGGAAGTGCCGTTAAGGTAATAGTAAGCAAGGGCAGTCAGCCTGAAAATGGCGATTTTTCCGTTGATGTGCCTGATGATACAAGAATTGATGAACTTTTAGACGCATTGGAATTAGCAGAGGCATTTATGTCTAACGGAGTTGAACTCGATTGCGATATGGACGATAATTTCACCGATGAAAGCGGTCAGCTTTACGTGAAAGTTACTGAAAGCGGATTTAATACAATAGCAGATGTAGAAAATTATATAAACAAATATTTGACAGAGGAATTCATAAATTCACGATACAAAGCTTTGACAGACAGAAACAGCGAAAAATTCATTGAAAAAGAAAACGGACTTTATATTCGCTATGCTCCGAAAGCAAACAGTTTTTATGGAATCAGCGAACAGAAACTCTCAGTAATTGTAAGAAAAACAGATGACGGAACGCAAACAGTTGAAACACTGGTAAATTATGACAATTTCGGAGAACCCGCTATACTTTTTATCCACTTGGTTGAGGTCAGTGAGGGCAGCTGGAAAATTAATGGTTTTGAAGAAAAGCCAATTCCCGATTACAGCGAATAAGTACACAATCTTTTTTCAGCTATATCACAGAAAATTCACATTTTTCGGGTATAATAAAAAAAGAATTCTTCGGAATATTGTGAAAAGAGTTGTGAGAAATGAAAGAGAATGTGCGGAAAAAACTTAAAAGTTTAGCGGAATTTTTTCTCAATCCAAAGCTTGTACTTTGTTACACTTTAGCGTGGATTATAACAAACGGCTGGGCATACATCTGCCTTGGAGCAGGTGCGTATTATGAAATCGGCTGGCTCTCCGCCATAGCTGCGGCATATCTCGCCATTTTGTGGTCGCCGTTCTGCTTTGAACTGATTGTCACTCTTGCTATAACAATTTTCCTGCTGAAACGGATATTCCCAAAGGATAAAAAAACTCTGCGGAAAATCCTCGTGTACAATCGCTGGTATCGGCTGAAAATCCGCAAAATCAAGCGTGAACGGCGGGAGAAAAGAAAGCATAAGTTAAATTAAAGAGCCATTAGCTATTAGCCTTCAGCCTTTAGCTGGCGGATAATATCCGCCCCTACAAACTTTAAAAACTAAACCCTCGGATTTTGTCCGAGGGTTGTGTTTTGTAAATTTACATTATTTCAAGTCTTTTTGAAAGGGGTTCCTGAGGCTTTTTCTTGGGAAGTCCGAGAATGAGAATTCCGTTTTTATACTCCGCTGTGATTTCATCTGCATTTACATCGGCAATGCCAAAACTTCTCTTGAATGTGCCGACGGTGCGTTCACGGCGGATATATCTGCCATTTTCTTCTGTATCTTCCTTTTCAGCCTTTTTCTCGGCGGAAATTACGAGATAATCGCCGTTTATATCAATTTTAATATCCTCTTTCTCAAAGCCGGGGAGTTCAGATTCCATAATATACTTATCCCCTGCGTCACGAATATCGGTGCGGCAGGTATTCATTGGCATTGTGCCGCTGAAAAAGTCCTTGTCAAAATCATCAAATGCGTTCAGAATACTGAAAGCGTTTCTTGCGAATGGTGTTAATCCGTACATCATAATAATTTACCTCCAAAATAATATCTATGTGTTGTTATCTTATGCGTTTTTCCCTGTGATATTCCTGTTCCATTGGAATCACCCTTTCTCTTTCGTTGTATTTATAATACCCCTGTTTTATGTTCGTTTGTTAATGATTATGTGAAAACAAAATGAAATTTAGCACTCTCACACTTAGAGTGCTAACACTCTGCTTAAAAGAGTGCTAATAAAATTCAGGGCATCTCTAAAAACTCGTTTGATTAAAGAAAAAACAGATAGGTATGACAGCT